>CAYUYS010000013.1:0-17348 GCA_964449415.1 uncultured Paludibacteraceae bacterium
TTGTGTAGGAATATCCTCTGTGTGTATGTGTTTCCGCAAGCGGGATGCGGGCGGTGTCAGGGAAGGCCTTGTGCCGGGAGCGTGTATATGGGCGCGGGTGCGGGCGCGGGCAGCAGGTAGCTGTCGAGCGGGCTGACGGGCAGCTCGCGGATGGCCCGGGCTGCCAGGCCGGCCATAACGAGCGCGCCGGCTTCGCAGAAGTGGGTGTCGTCCGTTTTCCCGTCGGGGAACTTGCTCCACACGCCGGGCGGCACGTGCATGTAGTATGCCTTGCTCGCTTCCTCCCCCACCCGGCGGAGCCATTCTTCGCTCAGGGCGTTCATGTCTATCAGGTCTACCCCGAGCAGGCGGGCCGTTTGGCGCATGACTTCGGGGTAATCCTCTAAGGTGTTCCGGCAGGAGTCGCCCGCAAAGGCGCGCCGCACCACGGGCGTGGCCAGTATGGGCGTGGCCTGCCGGTCGCGCACATCGCGCACCATGCGCGTGAGGTTGTCCCTATAGCTGTCGGGGTCGGCGTAGCGGGTAGGGTCTTCGCTCTTCTGGTCGTTGTGTCCGAACTGGATGATGACAAAGTCGCCGGGCTTGATGCGGGCGGTGAGGGTGTCCCATCGGCCTTCGGCTATGAAGGACTTGGTGCTGCGGCCGTTGCGCGCGTGGTTCTGCAGACTGAGGCGTGCGGTGTCTATGTAGGTGGGGAACAGCTGCCCCCAGCCGCGCTCCGGCGAAGCGGTCAGCTCGTCCTTGTCGGCCATGGTGGAGTCGCCGGCCAGGAAGAGCGTGGGCTTCTGCACATCCTTGGTGCAGGCCATCGTGCTTGCTACAAGTGCGATGGCTATGGTTATACGGGTGATTTTCATAATGCTCCGATTAGGTGGGTTGGTTTAGCGTTCGGCCGACTTGGCTAATTCCAGCGCCGCGAGGATGAAGGGACCCACTACCTTCGGGTCGTCGTTGCGTACGGGTTCGGATATGTAGTACTCGAACGTGCCGCTCCGGTAGGGATTGCCGCCCAGTCCGGCCACGGCGCAGGCTCTTGTTATGGATGTCGTGCCGTCGGCGTTCAGCTGCGTGCTGTGCTGGCACAGGCCGTCGAAGGTGCGGCGCGCCGTGGTCAGGAAGCTCGGGGGCAGGTAGCCCATACGTGCGCCCTTGCCCATGGCGTAGCAGAACATGGTGGTGCCGCTCGACTCCAGGTAGTTGCCCTCCCTCTCGGGCAGGTTGGTTACCTGACACCACAGGCCGGTTTCCTTGTCCTGATAAGGCAAGAGGCCGTTGCATACGCGGTTCAGTATGGCTATCAGCTGCGGGCGTTCGGGCCGGTCGGCCGGCATGTAGTCGAGCACGTCTACTATGGCCATGACGTACCACCCTATGCTGCGGCTCCAGAAGTGCGGCGAGCAGCCGGTTTCCTTGTCGGCCCATGCTTGCTCCTTGCGCTCGTCCCAGCCGTGGTAGTTGAGCCCCGTAAGTGTGTCGCAAGTGTGTTTGTCTACCACGATGAATTGGTTGGCTATGTCGGCAAAGTCGTCCCACTGCCCGTGTTCGGCGGCGTAGCGGGCGTAGAAGGGCGAGCCCATGTACAGTCCGTCGAGCCACATCTGCCAGGGGTAGATTTTCTTGTGCCAGAATCCGCCTTCCGACACCCGCGGGTGGGTGTTCAGTTGCGAACGCAGGGTGTCTATGGCCATGCCGTATTGGGGCATGGGCACGTGCCGGGACAGGTCGTAGAGGAAGATACCCCCGTTCACGCGGTCGATGTTGTAGTCGCGCAGCTTGTAGGTCTTTATCGTGCCGTCTATGGAGTCGATAAAATAGTCGGCAAACTCGCGCACGTAGTTCAGGTAGACGGGCTGCTCCGTCACCTCATACACTTGCAGGATAGCTTTGGCAATCAAGCCTTGCGTATAGTCCCACTTGGGTTTCTTCACGAAATCGGCCATCCACAGCTGCGGGTTGTGTGCCATTTCCGAGTTGGCAATGCGCACTGCCCAGTCCGTGTAGTAGGCGCGGTCGTGCCCGGACGCGCCAGCAGATGCAGCGTGCAGGCAAAGGGCCATCAGCGTGGCCACAAGCATGTTTTTACTCATAGTACTTGAATGTTTGATAAATATGGTGCAAATATACATCCTCCGGCTGTAAGCGAGGTGTGTTTTTTAGTGGAATAAGGAGGATGATTTGTCAGTTGCCCTGCAAATCCTTCAGCCCCTCGGGCAGATGCATGTATATGGCTCTGCCGGCATAGTCGACCCTGTCCACGAACGCATCGTGCGCCGGCAGCATTAGGCGCCCCCCGTCTATTATGAACAATACGTTAAGGGTGCTGTCCTCCACCGCCGTAACCTGCCCCAACGGGCCGGCCTCCCGGTCGTACACCTCGAACCCGATCAGGTCGTGCAGGGTAACAGCTTCGGGCTCGGACAGCTCGCGGTAGGCTGTGGGCAGGTAGATGGTCTTGCCGGCAAGCTCGCGTGCATCCCGCTCCGCGTCCACGCCATCAAACTTGACCAGTGCGGTGGTCTCCGTCTTGAAACGGTACCACTCCAAGTAAAACGGCACAAGAATGCCATCCATTTCCAGTACGAAGAACGGCGCGTCGGCATCGTCAAACACCGTATTGGTGAAGCTGCACGTTACCTCCCCCTGCAGGGCGTGCGGCCCGTGCGTGCGCCCTATCGGAAACAAGTCATCCTTATTAATCATATATATATAGTACGTTTCGGCGGACAGTCGCCTGTTTTTGCGGCGCGAATGTACGATTTTTCCTTCATATCCTTGTAAATAGTCCACGTAAAGCGTCAAAATATCCACGCAAACTGCCTCATAAGCAAGTATATTTGCAACATGAAAAGACACACTTAAACACTTTTAGTCATGAAAAGAATACTTCCGGTACTGTTCAGTACCTTGTTATTAGCCGATTGCTGCGCCCACACCGGGCAGCAAGCCGGCGAAGGCATCAGCCAGACAGACATCAACGCTTTGTATGAGAATCTGGCCTTTGAGATGCCTGTGTTGCAGTTACCCACCTTCCCTGCGCGCCGCGTTTCCATTGTCGACTACGGGGCCGTGCCCGACGGCGTGACGGTGAACACGCAGGCCATTCAGGCCGCCATTGACGACGTTTCCGGGCAAGGAGGCGGCTATGTGGACATTCCCGCCGGCATATGGCTCACCGGGCCCATTGTGCTGAAGGACAATGTGTGCCTGCACACGGCGTACAATGCCCTGATACAGTTCACCGCCGACTTCAGCCAGTACCCCATCCTCGATGCCAGCTTCGAGGGCGTGGATACCAAACGCTGCCAGTCGCCCATCTCGGCGGTCGGCGCAACGAACATTGCCATCACGGGCCGGGGCGTGTTCAACGGCACGGGCGATGCGTGGCGGCCGCTGAAGAAGTCGAAGGCCACCTCCGCGCAGTGGAAGGAGAAAGTGGCGCAGGGCGGCGTGCTCAGCGACGACGGCAAGACATGGTGGCCCACCGAAGGCGCCAAGTTTGCCCAACAGTATTGCCGCGACCAGAATGTGCCGGAGGGCTTCACTACGGAGGAAGAATGGGAATACGTCCGCGCGTTTCTGCGGCCCGTCATGGTCAACTTCGTGCAGTGCAAGAACATCCTGTTGGACGGCGTGACCTTCGAGAACTCGCCGGCCTGGAACCTGCACCCGCTTATGTGCGAAAACCTGATACTGAACAACCTGACGGTGCGCAACCCCTGGTATTCGCAAAACGGCGACGGCGTAGACATAGAGTCGTGCAAGAACACCATCATCCGCAACTGCAGCTTCGATGTGGGCGACGATGCTATATGCATGAAGTCCGGCAAGAACGAGGACGGCCGCAAGCGCGGCATCCCCACCGAGAACGTGATTGTGGACGGCTGCACGGTCTACCACGGACACGGCGGCTTTGTCGTGGGCAGCGAAATGTCGGGCGGCATAAGCAACATCCATGTGGAAAATTGCCTGTTTATCGGCACGGATGTCGGCCTGCGTTTCAAGAGCACGCGCGGACGCGGCGGCGTGGTGGAGAACATATATATCAAGAACATCAACATGGCCAATATCGCCACAGACCCCCTGCTGTTTGATTTGTTCTACGGCGGCAAGGGTGCAGGCGAAGAAACGGATGCGGAAATTGACGCGCGCGCGGCAGCACCCGTCCCGGAAGTAACGGTAGAAACGCCGCAGTTCAAGGATATATTCATAGAAAACATCACATGCAACGGTGCCAAAAGGGCCATGTACTTCAACGGGCTGCCCGAAATGAAGATCCGGAACGTGCACGTGTCTAACGCCGTCATCAAAGCCGACAAAGGCGCCGAGTTCCGGCAGACGAATGGTTTGACCCTCAAACATATCCGGATCATCAACAAGGAAGGAGAGCCCGTGTCGTTCCGCGACGTGACCAACTTGCAGGCGGAAAGCATATTGGATGCACAAAACAACACCATTGCCATAAACAACTGATCCGGAGATATGAGACGAAACCTGTGGATATGGCTCTGCCTGACAACCGCCGTGTCAGCCGGTGCAAAGACAGTAAGCATTGACATCCGTGCCGACGAAGGGTGCAGCCTGCGCGACAAACCCATCGTACTGAACCTGAACGACTATCCGCAAATCAGCAACGAGCAGCGGAACTTGCTGGCCGTCTTTGTCGACGGCCGGCAAGTCAGCTCGCAGTTGGACGACCTGAACGGCGACGGCATAGCCGACGAACTGGTGTTTTTCGCCGCCGAGAGCGATACCGACTGCGTCACCGCCGTACTGAAACCCATAGCCGACAAGAAACGGGCCACCTTTCCCAAAGAGGTCTATGCGGAAATGCTGCGCAAACAGCCGGACGGCAGCGTAGAACACGTAACCGAAGCATCGTCCGACCGGAACGACATGTACAACAAAATGCACCATCACGGCGTGGCTTGGGAGTCGGTGCACGTGGCCTACCGCATCTATTTTGACAACAAAAGCACCATAGACGTATACGACAAGAAACAGCCCCGGCTGGAATTGGAAGCCTGCCAATGGTACCCGAACGACGAGCAACTGGCACAAGGCTTCGGCGACGACGTGCTGCGCGTAAGCGGCAGTGTGGGTGTCGGCACCGTGAAAGGCTGGAACGGCAAGAAGGCCGTGCACATAGACACCTTCGGCAAACGCACCCAGCGGATTGTGTCCCAAGGGAATTTGCGTACCATTTGCGAAACGGAGGTGGAAGGCTGGCAATACGAAGGCAAAACCATTAACATGACCGTGCGCTACATCCAGTATGCGCGCCGGCGCGACTGCATTGTCGAAGTGCGTGCCGACCAAGACATTGACGCATTGGCCACCGGCGTGCAGAAAATAAAGGACGGCGGGCTGCTCACCGACCCGGCAAACGGACTGCTCGGTTCGTTCGGCACAGACTGGCCGGTCAACGACACCGTCAAGTACGCCAAGGAAACGGTGGGTCTGGGCATAATCGTGGACAAAGACACGCCCGGACTGCGCTATGTGGAAGACAAAGTCAACCACTTGGTGCTGATGCCTTACAAAAAAGGCACCGTGCTGCGTTTCCGACTGACAGCCGTATCGAGCAAGACTGCCGCGTGGACACAGACGGCGTTTTTCGACGAATTTCTGCAAGCATGGCTGCAAGAACAGCACTGCAAGCCCATCCTGATGCAGAAATAAGGCAGGACGCACAGAGACAACAAGTCGCCTTGCCGGGCGGCTGTTGTGTTATTTTCACTTTTGTATTTGTTTGGATTTAGGTAAATTCGCGCCGTTTTAATAACTAACACAACCAATTTAATTTCGAGTATGAAGAAAAGTCCATTACAAATTGCACGGGCAAGCTATCAACCCAAGTTGCCCCAGGCACTGCAAGGCAATGTAGTGTTGACCGAAGGCCGGGCCACAACATCCGTAGCCGACCAGGAAGAAATCAAGAACCTGTTTCCGAACACGTACGGCATGCCGCTCATCCAGTTCAAGGCCGGCGAAGCCAAAAACCATCCGGCGGTAAACGTGGGAGTTATCCTCTCCGGCGGGCAAGCCCCCGGCGGACACAACGTTATTTCAGGCCTCTTTGACGGGCTGAAAAAACTGAACCCGGACAGCAAGTTGTACGGCTTCCTGGGCGGTCCGAGCGGACTGATTGACCACAAGTACATTGAACTGACCGCCGACATTGTTGACGAATACCGCAATACGGGCGGCTTTGACATCATCGGCTCCGGACGCACCAAACCGGAAGAAACATGGCAGTTCGACAACGGTATAAGCATTTGCAAGGAATTAGGTATCAACGCCATTGTGATTATCGGCGGCGATGACTCCAACACCAATGCCTGCGTGCTGGCCGAATATTACAAGCAAAAGCAATGCGGCATTCAGGTAATCGGCTGCCCCAAAACCATTGACGGCGACCTGAAAAACGAAATGATTGAGACCTCGTTCGGATTCGACACCGCCTGCAAGGTATATTCCGAATTGATTGGCAACATACAGCGCGATGCCAACTCCGCAAAAAAATACTGGCACTTCATCCGCCTGATGGGGCGTTCCGCTTCGCACATCGCACTGGAATGCGCCCTGCAAAGCCAGCCCAACATCTGCATCATTTCCGAAGAAGTCGCCGCCAAGAACATGACATTGAACGACATTGTGAACGACATCGTAAAGGTGGTCGTGGCACGTGCCGAAGCCGGCCTCAACTTCGGAACCATTCTGATTCCGGAAGGCCTGATTGAATTTATTCCGGCCATGAAGAAGCTGATTGCCGAGCTGAACGACCTGCTTGCACACAACGAAGAGTTCAACGCCCTCAACACGGACGACGAGAAACGCCAATACGTCAAGGCCAAACTCACCGCGGAAAGCAGAACCGTTTATTCCGACCTGCCCAAAGGCATTGCACGCCAACTGACACTCGACCGCGACCCGCACGGAAACGTACAGGTTTCGCTGATTGAAACGGAAAAACTCCTGATCGAAATGGTTGCCAAACAATTGGCCATTCTGAAAGGCGAAGGCAAATACAAAGGCAAATTCGCCAGCATCAACCACTTCTTCGGCTACGAAGGACGTTGCGCCATACCTTCCAACTTTGATGCGGATTACTGCTACTCGCTCGGATATGCCGCTTCCATCCTGATTTCGGAAGGCAAAACGGGCTACATGGTTTCGGTGCGCAACCTGACAGCTCCCACTGCCGAATGGGTTGCCTGCGGCGTGCCTATCACCATGATGATGAATATGGAAAAACGGCACGGTGCCATGAAGCCGGTTATCCAGAAAGCATTGGTCAAACTGGACGGCAAGCCATTCCAGTATTTCGCTGCACACCGCGACAGCTGGGCCGATGCCAACACAAACTACGTCTATCCGGGGCCGATACAATACTACGGCCCAAGCGAAGTGTGCGACCAACCCACCCGCACGCTGCTAATCGAGCACGGCAAAATCGGATAATACATCTAATTCTGAACCGTCTGGAACATGTTTTTCAGGCGGTTCTTTCGTTTTTAAAACACTGACAAACACACCCGTCGGATTGCCTTTTGCCTTAGCGGAAGTGAGGGGGAAAGGTGTAGGAATCATCCGGCGCAGACCTTTTTCTCAGTTTTTATAGCTATCTTTGCGCGCGTAAAAATCACATGAACAAAACTGATATGAACACAACACAATCTTTGAATCGTGCTGCGGACAACATTCGCATTTTAGCCGCAGCCATGGTGGAAAAGGCCAAATCCGGTCATCCGGGCGGCGCAATGGGCGGTGCCGATTTTATCAATGTGCTATATTCCGAGTTTTTGGAATACGACCCGGAAAATCCGACTTGGGAAGGACGCGACCGTTTCTTTCTGGACCCCGGCCACATGGCACCGATGCTTTATGCCGTGTTGAGTTGTGCAGGCAAATTCTCGTTGGACGACCTCAAAAACCTGCGCCAATGGGGCAGCGTCACTCCCGGACATCCGGAAGTAGATGTCATGCGCGGCATAGAAAACACCTCCGGCCCTCTCGGGCAGGGACATACCTACGCCGTAGGTGCCGCCATTGCCGCCAAATTCCTGAAAGCGAAATTCGGCGAAGTCATGGACCAGACCATTTATGCGTTCATTTCCGACGGCGGCGTACAGGAAGAAATATCGCAGGGAGCCGGGCGTTTGGCCGGACACCTCGGTCTGGACAACCTCGTTATGTTCTACGACTCGAACGACATTCAGTTATCCACCGGCACCGAAGCCGTTACTTCCGAAAACGTGGCCCGGAAATACGAAGCATGGGGATGGCGCGTGCTGGAAATCAACGGCAACGATGCCGAACAAATCCGCAACGCCCTGAAAACCGCCAAAGCCGAAACCGAAAAACCGACGCTGATAATCGGGAAAACCATTATGGGGAAAGGCACCGTCAAAGAAGATGGAAGCAGCTTTGAAAAACAGTGTTCCACGCACGGGCAACCCATCAGCAAAAGCGGCGCATCGTTCAGCCGCACCATTGCCAACTTGGGCGGCGACCCCGAAAACCCCTTTGTGTTCTTCGAGGAAACCAAGGCTCTGTATGCCAAACGCGCCGAAGAACTGAAAGAAATCGTGGCACACAAATACGCCCGCAAAGAAGCCTGGGCAAAAGCCCATCCGGAATTGGCCGCCAAAATGGCCGAGTTTTTCAGCGGAAAAGCCCCGCAAGTAAACTGGGAAGGCATTGTACAAAAGTCCGGCTCAGCCACACGCGGTGCATCGTCGGTTGTGTTGGGTGCATTGGCCGAGCAAGTGGAAAACATGATCTGCGCGAGTGCAGACCTGTCCGATTCGGACAAAACGGACGGCTTCCTGAAAAAGACAACCGCCATGAAAAAAGGCGATTTCCGCGGTGCGTTCCTGCAAGCCGGCGTGTCCGAACTGACCATGGCCTGCTGTTGCATCGGTATGGCATTGCACGGAGGCGTTATCGCCGCCTGCGGTACGTTCTTCGTATTCTCCGACTACATGAAACCGGCCGTGCGCATGGCTGCCTTGATGGAATTACCCGTCAAATTTATATGGACACACGATGCTTTCCGCGTGGGTGAGGATGGCCCTACACACGAACCGGTGGAACAGGAAGCACAAATCCGCCTGATGGAAAAACTCAAAAACCACAAAGGGCATAACGCCATGCTGGTTATCCGCCCGGCCGATGCAGACGAAACAACCATTGCCTGGAAAATGGCTATGGAAAACACGTCCACGCCTTCCGCGCTGATTCTGAGCAGACAGAACATTGCCAGTCTGCCCAATGCCGACGTGAAACAGGCCGAAAAAGGCGCATACATCGTCTATACGGACGAGCAACCCGATGTAGTTCTGGTTGCTTCCGGCTCGGAGGTGTCGACTTTGGTGGCCGGTGCAGAACTGCTCCGCAAGGATGGCGTAAAACTGCGCATTGTTTCCGTGCCTTCGGAGGGCCTGTTCCGCAGCCAACCCGCCGAATATCAGCACGAAGTGCTGCCGCCTGCCATCAAACGATTCGGCCTGACAGCCGGACTGCCGGTAACGTTGCAAGGCCTGGTTGGCGAAAACGGCAAAATCTGGGGATTGGAATCATTCGGTTTCTCCGCTCCGTACGAAGTGTTGGACGAAAAGCTCGGCTTCACTGCCGAAAATGTGTACAAGCAGGTGAAAGCCATGCTGTAAACCGGTCTGACGCTTGATAATTCACAAAACCGAAACCGCTTGGAAAATTTTCCATACGGTTGCAAACACGAGGGTGTCCGGCGCAAGAACCGGCCCCTCTTGATATTTCTATATGGACTTACTTTCTATCATTGTAATTGCCATCGGGCTGGCAATGGATTGTTTTGCCGTTTCCATAGCCAAAGGCATGGCAGCCCGGAAATTTTATCCCAAATATGCCTTTCGTACCGGATTATTGTTCGGCCTTTTCCAAGGATTTATGCCGCTCATCGGCTATCTGGCAGGCATCAGTTTTGCCAAAACGATAGCACGCATCGACCATTGGATAGCATTCGTGTTGCTGGGATTCATCGGCACAAAAATGATTGTCGAATCGGTGCGGGAAAAGCCGGCCGCAGCATGCAATGAAAATCACGAGAACAGCGGCAACCCGGACATCACCATGCTGTTTTCCTGGAAAACATTGTTCTCCTTGGCCATAGCCACCAGCATTGACGCGTTGGCCACAGGACTGATTTTTGTTCCTACTCCGGAGTGGACAACTATCGCATTCAGTATCATCGGGCTTGTCAGCTTTCTGTTTTCCATGCTTGGTACGTGGATTGGGGCTACATTCGGCAAACGTTTCCGGCTGAATGTGGAAATCATCGGCGGCATTATCCTGATTGCCATCAGCATAAAAATCCTCCTTGAGCATCTGCTGGGCAGCTAAGTCAGCGTGTCAGATATTTCTGATAAGTATTCAGGACATTTTCCACGTATTTCCGGGCCTGGCCGCCACGATAGAATCCGAATTTTACCACCGGATCGTTATAGTAGGCAGGATCGCTTTTTTTCATCAGAAAATACTCCACATTATCGTACCACACATGCGGATTTTTCCCGTATTTCTCGGCCAATGCCATGGCATCCAGAATATGTGCCGGTCCGGCATTGTAGCTTGCCAGAATAAACTTTTGCTGCTCCGTTTCGTCTTCCACCTTGCGATAGATATTTTGCAAATACCGGATATACTGCACACTGGCGGCGATACTGGCCTCCGGATCAAAAACGGTCAGCGAATCCAGACCGTACACGGATGCCGTGGTCGGCATCAGTTGCATCAAGCCTTCTGCACCGGCGTATGAAACCGTTCGCGGATTAAAACGCGATTCATTGTAGGCCAGAGCGGCCAACAAACGCCAGTCCCAACCAATGACGGGGGCATATTTCCGGAAGAAATCATCATAAGGCGATATATTCCCGTAGGCAGACGTTCTCGCCCGCGAAGCCACATAGACATTTTGCTGCAAATAGCGTTTATCCAGCGAGTTTATCAGACGCGGATCTGTTTTTTTCCACCATTCGGCTACCGCTGCATGCAGCAAAGGGGAATTCTTACGCATAACCCAGCCGCGACGTTGTGGGAAACTGACCTGCAAACGGACATCGAGCTGAGGACTGTAATTTCTGTAAAGCGCAGCAAGCCGGCTATATGCCAAGGTATAATCAATCTTGCCGGCAGCCACCAGTTCCAACAACTCCGACGAGCGGATGGTATCGGGTGCCAGCACGAGCTGAATTTTACCGCCAATTTCTTCATCCAGCGCCTTCAACCGCGCTTGAAAAGGACTTCCGCGCCGAATAATAATCCGTTTCCCGGCCAGCCCGGTCACATCGGTCACTGCTTGCCTGCCCTGCCGCTGAATCAACACCATGGCATCATCCGACGAAGTAAATACTTGCAAGTATTTCTGCTGCAAGTTCCGTGTTTCGGCACAAGGACAAGCTATCAAATCCACCTGATGGTTGTCCAACAATTCGTATAACTCGGGATCGCTCTCAACCGCCATTATCTTCAACGGTCGCCGGAGATAGTCTGCAAGGTTTTTGCACAACTCATAATCGTAACCGCCAACGCGGTTGTTGTGGACGAAATAAGAAGTAGGCGAGTGTAGTATGGCCACACGCAAGGTGTCGCGCATGTACTCATCCGACAAATCATGCGAAACACCCTGTTTCCTTTCCGAGCAAGAAAGCAAAATCAGAAATAATATGAATAACCAACCGGGCCTCAAAATCAAACATTTTCTATATTTTCCGGTCTTATCGTTTCCTCGCCACAAAGGCGGAATAGCACTTGTGCCGTGGCAACCACATCTTTCTGGCAATAAGTGGCAATGCGTTGTATATCGTGTTCACCGTAATAGACTTTCGCAACTTCCGAACCATTCATGTCATCTTTCGGTGTCGGAATACCCAAAACGGTCGTCAAGGTCTTCAGCGATGTATAATTCTTGTAATCACCGAATTTCCATAAATCGAGCGTATCCACAAATTTGACATCCCAAGGTTTCTTGCCGGCAATCTGTATGGCATCGGGGAGTTTCAATCCCTGAATCAGGGCACGCCTGCAAATGTAGGGAATGTCAAATTCCTTTATGTTATGCCCACAGAACGTGTGGTCCGAAGTGCTGAAAAAGCGGGCTACCAGATCGAAAAAACCGACCAATATCTGCCGTTCGTCATCTCCGGCAAACGACCGGGTGCGGAAACAACGTTCTCCTTGGCGGTTATGAAAAAAACCGACCGAAATACAGATGATTTTCCCAAACTCGGCATAAATTCCCGCCGATTCGTTGAAACCTTCGGCCGGCGAAAATTCCGCATATTTCCAAGGAGCGCCCCTTTGCAGACGGCTGAATTTTTCCTCCCATAATTCCTGCAACTCCACCGTCAATTCGCTGAAATCGGCTGCAACCGGCACGGTTTCTATGTCGATGAACAATAATTTGTCGAAAGGTATATGGATCATTTTTTCAGTTTATGTTCCAGATATTCAGTTATCATATCAATGGCCACCTGATTGTTTCCTCCTTCCGGCACAATCAGGTCGGCATAGCGTTTGGTCGGTTCAATAAACTGCTGATGCATGGGTTTGAGCACGTGTGTATACCGTTCCATCACAGCCTCCGCCGTTCGTCCCCGCTCTATGACATCGCGATTAATCACACGAATCAGCCGCTCATCGGAATCCGTATCCACAAAGATTTTCAAGTCCATCTGGTTGCGTAACTTTTTGTCACACAAGGCCAGAATGCCTTCTACGATAATCACTTCCTTCGGCTCTATGTAAATGGTTTCCGGCTGACGCGTACAGGTAAGGTAGGAATAAGTCGGCTGTTCGATGGCCTTGCCTTCCTTAAGCATCTTCAACTGTTGCTCCAGCAACATCCAGTCGAACGCATCCGGATGGTCAAAGTTAATATTCTGACGTTCCTCCACCGGCACATGGCTGCTGTCTTTGTAATAAGAATCCTGCGGCAATACGACCACTTCGTTTTTGGGCAATCTTTCGACAATTTTGCGTACTACAGTCGTCTTGCCCGAACCTGTTCCGCCGGCTATTCCTATGATTAACATGGTATTTTCTGAATTTAGATACGTGCAACTTTAGGCCTCGATATGTCAGCGGGACAAAAATAATAACTTATTTTTGAAAAATAACTACCTTTGCGTGAAAATATATGGGAAATGATGCACAAAACATAGAATTGTTGGCACCCGCGCGCCATGCGGATATCGGTATCGAGGCCATAAACCACGGTGCGGATGCCGTCTATATCGGTGCACCGCGTTTCGGAGCAAGGGCGGCGGCAGGCAATTCCATCCACGACATTGCACATCTCGCAAACTACGCACACCGCTTTGGAGCCAAAGTCTTGGTTGCCCTCAACACGATTCTGGACGACCGCGAGCTGGAAGAGGCCGAACGGCTGATACATGAACTCTACCACGCAGGCGCGGATGCCCTGATTATTCAGGACATGGGCATCTTGGAACTTGACTTGCCACCCATACGGCTGCATGCCAGTACCCAATGCAACAACCGTACGGTAGAACAGATTCGCATGCTGGAACAAATCGGTTTCCGGCGCGCCGTGCTGGCCCGCGAACTCAGCATAACGGACATTGCCGCCATACGCGCCGCCACAACCATCGAACTGGAAGCATTTGTGCAAGGCGCATTGTGCGTCAGCTACAGCGGCCAATGTTATTTGAGCCAAGCCTTGTGCGGACGAAGCGCGAACCGCGGCACATGCGCGCAAATGTGCCGGTTGCCATACGACCTGCTCGATGCCGACGGAAATATCCTGCTCAAAGAAAAGCACCTGCTTTCGCTCAAAGACATGGACCGTTCCGATTATCTGGCAGAAATGATGCGTGCCGGAATCACGACATTCAAGATAGAAGGCCGGCTCAAGGATATGCAATATGTAAAAAACACGGTGGCTTATTACCGCCGCAAGTTGGACGCGGTGTTGGAAGGGCAGCCCCGTTTCCGTGCAGCATCGTACGGGAAAACGCGCTTCTTCTTCGAGCCAAACCCGCAAAAAACCTTTTTCCGCGGCGCAACCGACTATTTCCTCCACGGACGGACAGCGGATATGATACAACCCGACACGCCCAAATCCATCGGCGAGCCTGTCGGGCGAATAACCCGTATCGGCAGAAATTTCCTGGAAACAGACAGCAAAAAGGCACTGGCCAACGGCGATGGTTTGTGCTACATACAACCGCAAGCACAACCGGACAAACGATTCGGCGGATTTCAGATAAACAGCGTGGACGGGCAGCGCATACTGCCGGCACATATACCGGATATTGCCATAGGCACAATGCTGTATCGGAATTACGACCGCTTGTTTGACAAGCAATTGCAACAAAAAACGGCTGAACGCAAGCTGCCGTTGCGGATTGTTTTCTCAGAAACACCCGCAGGATTCAGGCTGGAAATGACGGAAACGGAAAGCGGACGCCGTGCCGTGTTGGACTATCCGGCCGAAAAGCAAACCGCACGAAACACCGAACAGGCCATGCAACACATTCGGACACAATTGGCCAAACTGGGAAACACCTGCTACGAAGCACAAAGTGTGGAAATCCGCACGACACAAACCTGGTTTGTCCCCGCCGCCGATTTAAACGAAATGCGCCGCCGCACCGTGGAACTGTTCGACCAAACAAAGCCGGAAAACAAACAAGCAACTGCCGCCGGAACATTGCGCACAACAGGCATCCAACTGCCCGAACAACAATTGGATTATACCGCAAATGTGTACAACCGCATGGCGCGGCGGTTTTACGAAACAAACGGCGCGACGCACGTAGAGCCGGCTTACGAGCAACAAGTTCCAAAGCGTGCAGCTGTCATGACCTGCAAGTATTGCATCAAATACCAATACGGCTGGTGCCCCGAACAACATCCCGCACAAAGTCCGAAAGAACCGCTTTTCCTGCAAACCGGCAAACAGCGGCTGCAACTCAAATTCGACTGCAAAAAGTGCGAAATGCAAATCATTAAATAATTGACCGGCAAGGTATCCGAAAACTATTTTTGTAAAAATGCGGCCGAATATTTTGTCATCACAATAAAAAAATATACTTTTGCACCCGCAAAAAGGCAATGGCGCGATAGCTCAGCTGGTTAGAGCGCATGATTCATAATCATGAGGTCCCCAGTTCAATCCTGGGTCGCGCTACCAACACGAAAGGCTTCCTCAACGGAAGCCTTTCGTGTGTTTGCATGCACCCACCTCAGCGCGCTTGCAGCCACACGGCCATATTGCCCTTGCCGCGATGTGCCCAGGCATAATACGGAATCAAGGTAATGTCATCGGCCTTGATGGCGCACACACGGCTACCCGCAACCGGAACATCGGGCAAGTCGGACACGGTAAATGTTACATGCTGTGTATCCAAAACCGCCTGCAAAACATCCTGCTCGTTGTCCGGCCACTCCGCGCAATAAACAAGCGGCCCGCGCTCCACGGCCATACGCCCGCGGTTGGCCTCAACCGAATCGTGAGCTGCCACCAAACGCGGCTGCATGTCGAAATGCAGCTCTACGCGGTCGCCGGCCTTCCATTCGCGCCGCAACACACAATAGCCGTTCTGCAAATCGGCAGGCTGTTTCTCCCCATTCACACGCACGCTGTAACCCAACTGTTTGTTGTCGGCATAACGGTACAAATCGCTCGGCACGACCTGTCCGCGCACGTAGCCCGGAATACGGATGGCCAAAGCAAAGCTGCGGGGTGCGGGCACAACGACATCCAGAATCGCATCGCCGTCCCAAGGATAATCGGTGGTCTGACGGATCTGTACCTGTCCGCCTTCCAAGGTAATATCCGCTTCGTTTTGCATAAACAAATTGACATACAGACAATCATCCTTCACGGCATACACATAGCCGGGAACGGAAGGAATGAAGCGGCACAAATTGCTCGGGCAGCAGGCGCAGCCGAACCACGGCCGGCGTTCGTGCTCGCCGTGCGACTCCAACGGATTCGGATAGAAGAAACGACCGCCATCAACCGACATGCCCGCAATAACGCCGTTGTACAAAGTGCGTTCCAGCACATCGTAATACCGGGCATCGCCGTGCAACAAAAACAGACGGTGATTCACATACACATTGGCTATGGCCGCGCAGGTTTCGCAATAGGCCGTATGGTTGGGCAGTTCATAATTTTCGCCGAATGCCTCGCCATGCGATGTAGCCCCTACCCCGCCGGTCAGATACAGTTTCTTGCCGACAATATTCTCCCAAATCCGGTCAATCGCACGGATATAAGCCGAATCGCCGGTCAATGCAGCCACATCCGCCATGCCGGCATACATGTAGCCCGCACGCACAGCGTGACCGACCGCCTCGTCTTGCTCCACAACCGGCTTGTGCGACTGGCTGTAGGCCTGCTTTTTGGTATGCCCGCGCTTGTCCAAAAAGAATTTGGCCTGGTTCAGGTATTTGCGGTCGCCGGTGACTACATACAGTTTGGCCAACGCCATTTCGGCTATCTGATGTCCGGGCACCAGACAGCGCTGCCCCTCGCCGTCGCCGATTTCACGACAGACGCAATCGGCATATTTCACGGCAATATCCAGAAAATTGCGCTTGCCGGTGGCCTGATAATGCGCAACAGCCGCCTCAACCATGTGCCCCAGATTATAAAACTCGTGGCTCAGGTCTTCCACCTTGTTCCAGCGCACGGTATCCATCCACGGATGCGGGCGTTTCGGATTCATGGTGTAAGCCGTATTCAAATAGCCATCCGGCTCCTGCGCCGCCGCCACAAGCATCAGAACACTGTCGATATACGCCTCCAAAGCCGCATCCGGATAGGTTTGCAACGAATAGCTCGCGCCTTCTATCGTCTTGTAGACATCGGTATCATCGAAGGGGAAACCGCCGACCACGTATGACGTATCCGGAGAAGCCGCCCTGACAAAATTATCGTAGCGTCCTTCCGTTTCGCATTTGCTGAACGCCAGCGGGATAGTCACGTTGCGTGCGGCAGACAAGCGTTCCGCCCAAAAACCGCCGGACACGTGTACATTCGTAAAAGAAACGGGCGTGACCGGATAGCCGGCTGCTTCTGTATGCCGGGAGCGGCCACAACCCGACAGCCACAAAGCCACGAAGAGAAAAATAACTGTTTTATGCATATTCCTATTGTTTTTGGGGAACAAAAGTAAGGTAAAAAAGGCTTGCCGGCGTTGAATTATGTTTCATTTACCGGGTCGTATCATTCAACGATGCCGTTCCAATTCGTCGCGCAGCCAAACCGCCTTTTTGTATGCTTCCTTTTCGACATAACGAAAGCATTCCGAGCCCTCCGACAGCACTTTTCCGGC
>CAYUYS010000014.1:0-17314 GCA_964449415.1 uncultured Paludibacteraceae bacterium
CTGTTTGCCATCATGGCCCTCTGTTTCCAATTGTCGGCTGCCGACCGTTACATTTCCGAAGTCTGGGTTTCCGACCTCGGCAACGGCATGTACAAGAATCCGGTTTTGTATGCCGACTATTCCGACCCGGACGTTTGCCGCGTGGGCGATGATTTCTACATGACCTCGTCCAGTTTCAATTGCGTGCCGGGATTGCAAATCCTGCACTCCAACGATCTGGTGAACTGGACCATTATCAACGCCGCCATTCCGTATGCGCTGACTCCCACCGAAATACCCGAACGTCCCGAGCACGGCAACCGCGTCTGGGCACCCAGCATACGTTACCACAACGGTGAGTTTTATATTTTCTGGGGAGACCCCGACCAGGGCGTTTTCATGACCAAAACCGCCGACATCCGCGGCCGCTGGACCGAACCGGTGCTCGTACTGAAGGGCAAAGGCTACATAGATGCCACGCCGCTCTGGGACGAAGACGGGCGCGTCTATCTGGTACATGCCTTTGCCGGCAGCCGTGCCGGACTGAAAAGCGTGCTGGCCGTATGCGAACTGAATGCACAGGCCGATGCCGTCGTTGCACCGAGCCGCATCATTTTCGATGGACACGAAAACCACGAAACCTGCGAAGGCCCCAAATTCTACAAACGCAACGGGTATTATTACATCTTTACGCCGGCAGGCGGCGTGGCCACAGGCTGGCAGCTTGTTTTGCGCAGCAAACAGGTTTACGGCCCGTATGAAGAAAAAACCGTACTCGCACAAGGAAACACCCGCGTGAACGGCCCGCACCAGGGCGCTTGGGTAGACACACCAAAGGGCGAAAACTGGTTCCTGCACTTTCAGGATGTAGGCGCGTACGGCCGCATCGTGCATCTGCAACCCATGGAATGGATAAACGACTGGCCGGTTATCGGCATAGACAAGGACGGAGACGGATGCGGCGAACCGGTGCTGAAATACCGCAAACCCGATGTTGGCCAAAATTATCCGATACAAACCCCGCAGGAAAGCGACGAGTTTGACACCAACACGCTGGGATGGCAATGGCAGTGGCATGCCAACTACAACCCGAAATGGGCATTTTGCGATGCAGCCAACAGTTGCCTGAAACTTTATTCATATCCCGTAACCGCCGAATACAAAAACTTGTGGGATGTGGCCAACCTGTTGCTCCAAAAAACGCCGGCCGACAAATTCACCGTGACAACCAAGGTCAAATTTGCTCCCAGTCCCAAGTACAGCGGCGAACGCGCCGGCCTGATTTGCATGGGACTTGACTATGCCGGCCTGATATTGGAAAATACGGAAAACGGACTTAGGCTGTCACAAATCAGTTGCCACAAGGCCGACCAAGGCTCGCCCGAAACCGTGCACGCCGAAGTAGCCGCCACAGCCGGCACCGACCTCTACCTGCGCATCCGTTTCGACCAAGATGCACGCTGTACGTTCAGTTACAGCAACGACGGGAAAAAATTCACCGCCATCGGCGAGCCGTTTCAAGCCCGCGAGGGAAAATGGATAGGTGCCAAAATCGGACTGTTCTGCACACGCCCTGCCATAGAAACAAACGATGGCGGCTGGTTAGACATAGACTGGTTTCGCATAACCGAATAACAGGGCACAGCAAAAATAAAGTCAATCAGGCATTTGCATTATCCGAATATTTGCATTACCTTTGCGCCCGCTAAAAATCAATTTATTAACAACACCATTTTAAAGCAAAAAACAGTATGTTAAACCATTATGAAACTGCTTTCATTTTGACTCCCGTTTTATCTGACGTACAGATGAAGGAAGCAGTAGTAAAATTCAAGACTCTTCTGGTTGATAACGGTGCAACCATAGTGAACGAAGAAGAGTGGGGCTTGCGCAAACTGGCCTACCCCATCCAAAAGAAATCGACGGGTTTCTACGCCTTGTTGCAATTTGATGCCGAGCCCGGCGTTATCGCTACCTTGGAAACGGCCTATCGTCGTGACGAACGCATCTTGCGTTTCCTGACTTTCCGTCTGGACAAATACGCATACGAGTATGCCGAAAAAAGAAAACATGTCAAATCTGAACAAAAGAAGGAGGCTTAAACTATGGCTGCACAACAACAAGACATTCGTTATCTGACCCCACAGGCTGTAAATACGAAAAAGAAGAAATACTGCCGTTTCAAAAAAAGCGGAATCAAGTATATCGATTACAAGGATCCCGAATTCCTGAAAAAATTCCTGAACGAGCAAGGCAAGATATTGCCGCGCCGTCTGACGGGTACTTCGCTGAAATACCAGCGCAAAGTTGCCCAAGCTGTTAAAAGGGCACGTCACTTGGCCTTATTGCCTTATGTAACCGATTTGATGAAATAAAAAGGAGGAAAATAGTATGGAAGTCATTTTGAAAGAAGATGTAATCAACCTTGGTTACAAAAACGACATCGTGAAAGTACGCGATGGTTACGGAAGAAACTATCTGATTCCTCAGAAAAAAGCCGTTGTCGCCACAGAATCTGCCCGCAAAATGCTGGCCGAAGACCTGAAACAACGTGCCCACAAATTGGAAGCTATCAAAAATGCGGCTGTCGAATTGGCTGCGAAATTGGAGAACGTTTCGCTCACAGTGGGAGCCAAAACAAGTTCGACCGGAAAAATCTTCGGTGCCGTAGGCCCCATCTTGCTGGCTGAAGCGTTCGAAAAAGCCGGATTCCAGATTGACCGCAAAACCATTTCACTGAAAGAACCGGTGAAGGAAATCGGAAAATACACGTGCACCGTGAAGCTGCACAAAGAAGTTTCCGTTGAAGTTCCGTTTGAAGTTGTGGCCGAATAAGATTTTCGGCTACCGACATAAGAAAAATGACCACAGAGACACGTTCCTTTGTGGTCATTTCTGTTTTTGAAAACAAACAGCTTTCTTCATAGTTACCGTAAAAAACAAAAAGAAACAACAGTGAAGAACCATTGTTTCCTTTTGTAGTGCGTCCGGGAATCGAACCCGGGTTTCCGGCGTGAGAGGCCAGCGTCCTAGGCCACTAGACGAATGCACCTTGTATATGGTCCGTACCCGAACCGACCGCAAAAGTAGTAAAAAAAATACTATCTTTGCAAATTATCGCACGATTATTTTTAAAATCTGCATTTTTCCGAGCTAAAACAACCCTAAAATTTGACAGTATGTACGGTTTTATACGTGTAGCGGCGGCAACTCCGCAAATTCGGGTGGCCGATTGTAATTTCAATGCCGCGGAAGTTTGTGCATTGATTTCTGAGGCAGCGTCGGCTGGCGTGCAGGCGGTTTGTTTTCCGGAACTGTGCCTGACCGGCTATACTTGCGCCGACTTGTTTTTCACACAGCGCTTGCAGCGCGATGCGTGGGCTGCCTTGGAACAGATATGTCGTTACACGGCTTCCATGTCTTTAATTGTCATCGTCGGCTTGCCGCTGCCGGTCGGCGGAAAGCTGTATAACGTGGCTGCCATCATTGAAAGTGGGCGGGTGCAAGGCTTTGTGCCGAAAACACACATACCGAACAACGCAGAATTCTACGAAAAACGTTGGTTTGCCTCCGGACGCACAGCATCGGAAACGACCGTTCGTTTCATGAACGCGGACGTGCCTTTTGGCACAGATCTGCTTTTCCACACGTCGCATTGCACGTTTGGCGTTGAAATATGCGAAGATTTGTGGTCGCCTGTCCCACCAAGCTGCCAACTGGCCATGCATGGTGCGGAATTGTTGTTCAACTTGTCTGCCAGCAACGAGGCCATCGGCAAAAATGCCTACCGGCGGCAGTTGGTATGCCAGCAATCGGCGCGTTGCCACGCGGGTTATGTGTATGCATCGGCCGGCGCAGGCGAATCGACGACTGACTTGGTGTTCGGCGGCAGTGCGTTCATTGCCGAAAACGGTACGTTGCTCGCGGAAGGCGAACGTTTTGTGGAAAAATCGCGGTTGCTTGTGCACGAAATAGATGTGGAGCGCCTCGCAGCCGAACGCATGCGTAACACGAACTTTTTTGCCGACAGGCAAGGCGTTTATCGTACGGTGGAAACAGAAATGCCGGAACTTCCGGCAGACGAGCCCTTGCGGCGTACGTTCGGGCGCGAGCCTTTCGTGCCTTGCGAAGCCGACAGGCAGCAGAGTTGCAACGAGATTTTCAGCATACAGTTGGCCGGACTTGCCAAACGATGGCGGCATACGCAGGCGCAAACTGTGGTTATCGGCATTTCGGGCGGATTGGATTCCACCTTGGCCTTGCTTGTCTGTGTCAAAACGGCTGATGCGCTCGGCTACGACCGGAAACGTGTGGTGGGCATAACCATGCCCGGCTTCGGCACTACGGGACGCACCTACCGAAACGCTGTGAACTTGATGCAATCGTTGGGCATCACATGCCGCGAAATATCCATCAAAGAGGCTTGCCTGCAACATTTCGAGGCCATCGGGCACGACCCAACCCAACATGACGTAACTTATGAGAACACGCAGGCGCGCGAACGCACACAGATATTGATGGATGTAGCCAACCAGCAAAACGGTTTGGTTGTCGGTACGGGCGACTTGTCGGAACTGGCCCTCGGTTGGGCTACTTACAATGGCGACCAAATGAGCATGTATGGTGTCAATGCAGGCGTGCCCAAAACCTTGGTGCGATACCTTGTGCAGACGGCAGCCACGCAATTGGACGATGCGTCGCGGCATATTTTGTTCGATATACTCGACACGCCCGTCAGTCCGGAATTGCTCCCAGCCGACGACAAGGGAAACATTGCCCAGAAGACCGAAGATTTGGTCGGGCCTTACGAACTACATGACTTTTTCCTGTATTATTTCATCCGTTTCGGCTTTACGCCGGAAAAGATTTTCTTCCTGTCGCGCCAGGCATTTGCCGGTGTGTATACGGATGAGCTTATCAGTAAATGGTTGCGTACCTTCATGCGCCGTTTCTATCAGCAACAGTTCAAGCGTTCCTGCATGCCCGACGGGCCGAAGGTCGGCTCCATCAACTTGTCGCCCCGCGGCGACTGGCGCATGCCCAGTGATGCCTGCCTACCCGATATCCGGCTATAATGTCAGGATGCCGATTCGTTTTCCTTGCGAACCAGCAGTTTGTCTATGCGCACGCCATCCATGTCGGCAATTTCAATGCGCCAGCCTTGCCAATGGATGAATTCCCCTTCTTTGGGAATGCGTTCCATCTGGTCAAGAACAAGGCCGCTCAGCGTATTGTATTGCGCCGCTTCCACATCCTCTATGTCAAAATATAGCAGGAAGTCATGGAAAGGATATTGGCCGTCTACATACCATTCGTTTTCGCCGCGTTGCACAATGTCGTTGCGGTTGGCTTCCGACACCGTACCGACAAGGGCTTCCAGAATGTCGCGCAAGGTAATGATACCTACGAACATGCCAAACTCATCGCACACGAAGGCGCGGTTCAGCTTGCGTTTTTTCATGGAGTCGAGGGCACGGTAAACTGACATATTTTCCGGGAAAAACACCAGCGTGTTCATTACGTCGCGCGGGAATTTTGTTTGGTCCAACGACAACTCCGCAAAGTTTTTCAACGACATGGAACCTATGATCTGACCGTTTTCGGGATCCTCAACCGGATAAACCTCAAAAGGCGTCTCGCAAATGACACGGGCCACTTCCCGGTAAGGCATGTCCGCTTTCAGGTTTACGGTGTCCTGCCGGCGTGTCATAATGGATTTGATATCCATGTCGCCCAGCATGAAGGTACGTTCCACAATATCCTGTTCCACTTCCTGCACCACACCGGATGCCGCTCCTTCTTCAATCAGGGTTTTGATTTCCTCCTCGGTAACTTGGTTTTCCTCCGCCTGCAATCCAAAAAGGCGCACCAACAGCCTTGTACTTTTGGAAAGTATCCACACAAAAGGTGTGGCTATAACCGACAATACATACATGGGAATGGACACCGCACGCGCTGCGCGGTCGGCCATGTTCAGCCCTATGCGTTTGGGCACCAGCTCGCCCAGCACGATGGACAGGTAAGTAACACAGACAACGATGATTCCCTGTGCCAACTGGTAAGCATAGGATGCGTTCAGTCCTTTGGAAATCAGAAAGTTACCAAAATCCTTTGCCAGCACGTCGCTGGAAAAGATACCGGTAAGTATACCGATAAGCGTAATTCCTATTTGTATGGTCGACAGGAATTTATCGGGTTGTTCGGCAAGTCTCAGCGCGATGCGCGCGGAACGGTTGCCTTTGTCGCCTTGTTTCTGAAGTTTGAGCCTTTTGGCTGAAATCAGTGCCATTTCTGACATGGCGAATATTCCGTTTAACAGGATAAGAATAAGAATCGCAATTAAATCACTCATACATCACACGTGAAATTATTGGATGCAAAAATAATGTATCTCGTTCTGTTTCAACGGATGTGTTTAATGATTTTGACTTATATTTCGATTCGTTGGTCTTTCGTTCTCTTGCAAAAATCTCTTTCCGACCCAAACAAGCCCTCCTACTTGCAATACGGTTTTCTTCCTCTCTGCCCACGCCCGGTTGTGTTAAGGAAATTTCACAAAATCGAATCGTTCGGGAAACGGCATTTTCCAGACCGTCTGCCCGGTTTTTAGCAAAAATTTAACTTTGCGCCACAAATAGCCTGTTGGCCGGATAAGCGAATTTCCTTAAATTTGTCTGGTATTTGTGCATAAGGTATACGGTTTTACCATTATGCAGACAAAGTTTTGATAATCAATTTGATAAGAATAGAATGAGCGAAGAAAAACAACATCACGACAGCACCGAATACGGTGCAAGCAGTATTCAGGTTTTGGAAGGTTTGGAAGCGGTCCGCAAACGTCCGGCTATGTATATTGGAGACATCGGCATCAAAGGGCTGCATCATTTGGTGTACGAAGTCGTGGACAATTCCATCGACGAGGCACTGGCCGGTTACTGCGACAAGATAGATGTAACAATTAATGAGGATAATTCCATAACCGTCAAGGACAACGGGCGTGGCATCCCGGTGGATATGCACGAAAAGGAGCAACGTTCGGCCTTGGAAGTGGTGATGACGGTATTGCACGCAGGCGGAAAATTCAACAAGGACAGCTACAAAGTGTCCGGAGGTTTGCACGGCGTCGGCGTATCGTGTGTGAACGCACTCTCCACGCTGCTACATGTGGAAGTTGCCCGTAACGGCAAATTGTACATGCAGGAATATACCTGCGGCCACCCGAAGTGCGGCGTGACCGAAATCGGCACATCCGATGCCACCGGAACCAACATTACCTTTTGGCCCGATGCATCCATTTTTATCGAAACGGAATACCGTTACGACATTCTGGCCAACCGCATGCGCGAATTGGCCTACCTGAACGCAGGCATACGCATCACATTGGCCGACATGCGCGAAAAAGACGAGAACGGCCGGCCCAAACAGGATGTGTTCTTTTCCGAAAAAGGATTGAGCGAGTTTGTGCAATATCTGGAAGGCACCCGCGAGCAACTTATCGAGGACGTTATCCACATCGATACCGACAAGTTTGGCACACCGGTAGAAATAGCCATGACCTACAACACAACCTTCAACGAGAACACGCATTCTTATGTGAACAACATCAACACGATAGAAGGAGGTACGCATGTGGCCGGTTTCCGCAGAGGCTTGACGCGCACGCTGAAAAAATACGCCGATGACAACAAGATGCTGGAAAAGGCCAAAGTGGAAATCAGCGGCGATGACTTCCGCGAAGGTTTGACGGCCATCATTTCGGTCAAAGTAGCCGAACCGCAGTTTGAAGGACAGACCAAGACCAAACTCGGCAACAACGAAGTTATGGGTATCGTAGACCAAGCCGTCGGCGAAGCACTCGGCATTTATCTGGAAGAACATCCGCGCGAAGCCAAAACCATTGTCGAAAAAGTGATTCTGGCCGCAACCGCACGCGCCGCAGCACGCAAGGCGCGCGAAATGGTACAACGCAAATCCCCGCTGTCGGGAGGCGGACTGCCCGGCAAACTGGCCGACTGTATCAGCAAAGACCCCGAACAGTGCGAGCTGTTCCTTGTAGAGGGAGATTCCGCAGGCGGAACAGCCAAGACCGGCCGCGACCGTTCCATACAAGCTATCTTGCCTTTGCGCGGCAAAATCCTGAACGTGGAAAAAGCCATGCAGCACAAAGTGCTCGAAAGCGAAGAAATACGCAATATCTACACCGCACTCGGCGTAACCATCGGCACAAACGATGACAGCAAAGCGCTGAACATGGAGAAATTGCGCTACCACAAAGTCATTATCATGACCGATGCGGATGTCGACGGAAGCCATATTGCCACCTTGATCATGACTTTTTTCTTCCGCCACATGAAAGAACTGATAGAACAAGGCTATCTGTACATAGCCACACCGCCCTTGTACCTCTGCAAAAAAGGCAAAGTGCAGGAATATTGCTGGACAGACCAGCAGCGCCAGGCCTTTATCGAAAAATACGGCGGCGGAGATGAAAAACAAATAAACACGCAACGCTACAAAGGTTTGGGCGAAATGAACGACCACCAGTTGTGGGATACAACCATGAACCCCGAAACGCGAACGTTACGGCAGGTAACGATAGCCAATGCAGCAAGCGCCGACCGGGTATTCAGCATGCTGATGGGCGACGATGTGGCACCGCGGCGTGAGTTTATCGAACAGAATGCCACATACGCCAATATTGATGCATAACGAAAGTCCGGTCCGTTCCCAACGTTTCCGGTGCGGACGGGTTGCCTATATGATCAGATATGAAAATCTGCGTTTATTGTTCGGCCAGTAATTACATTCCTGCGGCATACAAGGAACTTGCCCGCGCTTTGGGATGCTGGATTGCCAAGAATGGCCATACGCTCCTGTTTGGCGGTGCGACGGGCGGCTTAATGTCAGAAGTGTCCGAAGGAGCGATGGAATGTGGCGGTGCGGTAGTCGGTGTCGTGCCGAAACGCATCCTAGCCATCGGCCGGAAATCCGATTGCGTCACAGATTTGCATGTTGTGGACACAATGAACGAACGAAAAACCTTGATGAAATCGCTTGCCGATGTGTTTGTGGTGTTGCCCGGCAGCTACGGTACGATGGACGAATTGTTCGATGCAGTCGCTTCCGGAATCGTAGGTGAACACAGAAAACCGCTGATAATCATAAATCAAAACGGCTTCTACAACAAATTGCTCGAACAAATGGAACGCATGCGCTCGGAAGCCTTCATTCCTCAACAGGAAAGTTACAAACCGCTAGTGTGCACGAACCTCGACTCGTGTATCGGATTACTGCAATCATTGAATATTAACCTGTAATACAATTGTCTTATGAATTTATTCTGGAAAATTCTATTTGGAAAGCTGACTGGCACAACCAAACTTGAGAAAAAGGAAATGTTGTTGCAAAAAAACGTGCAGCGTTACGAACGTATCGGAAAAACACTTGAACTGGCAGAATACAAGGATCTGAAACAACTTGTGAACTCGGCAGGTTTTCAGGAAAAGAAAAAAACCTTGCAAAATCGCAAATATAAAGATACGGAAGAATACCGCAACCTGAAAAAATACAACAAACTTGTCCGAAAGAAATCATTCAGGCTCTATTTGGAAGTATTGAAATCGGGCGAATTGGCCAATTTTCTGGAATTCCGGAATACAGACCAGTATGCCTTGCTATCGAACAGAAAAGCGGTGAAAAATTCCGAACTGTTGCAACAAATGCGCAAATATGAACGTTCGGCGGCATACAAAACATACATGCGTTACCACAATTCGTTTATCGAAAAGGAATATCTTTCGCTGAAAGAGTTGATTTCCGCGCCCGATTTTGAACAACGCAATGCTTTCTGGGCAAACCCGAAACGCTGGGAAACAACGGAAGAGTATAAAATGGACACACGCTACCGGCAATTGAAGAAGAATCCGGACATTGTGTTTTACAACAAAACGAATCCTGCCAGCCTTGAGCCTTTCTGCCTTTTCGAACAGTCATTCGAAGATACGTTTGACGACAACAGCCTGCCTGTTTCACGATGGAATTTCGGATTTTATTACAAGAATCCGAACTTGTTGCGCAACCATTCGTTTGCCAACGAAAAGCAGGCCAACAACGCCGGAAACAATGTGTCCGTATCCGATGGCTATCTGGTTTTGCAAACCAAGAAAGAACGTGTGTTGGCACCGGCCTGGAATGTTAAAAAAGGCTTTGTGGAGCAAGAGTTTGAGTATACGTCGGACGTGATGCAGACAGCTGAAACATTCCGGCAATCTGGTGGACTGTTCCGCGCCAAACTTCGCTGCAAAGGCAAATTGCATCATGCCTTCTGGCTGGGCGGCGACAAAAAGTTGCCTTTGGTCAATATCTTCCATTTTGATGGAAAACACGTAACCGTGGGCAACGCAACGGCCGATTTGTTCGACCAAGCAGTGATTACCGGCATCAATCCGGGCAAGTTTTACATTTATTCGTTGCTTTGGACCGCCAATGCACTGGTTTGGTACATCAACGATGTGGAAGTGTTCCGGACGGCCGCCAATGTCCCAACCGAGCAGTTGTACTTGGCTTTCAGTTCGTTTATTTCCGAAAAACAGCAAGGCACGACCGGTGTGTTGGAAGTCGATTGGGTAAGAGTGTATTCCTTTAAACAATAGGCAATTATGCAACTGGTGAAATCAGTTGACATTCAAAAAAAGATCGTTGTCGGAGGCAACCGACGCTTTGTCTTTCTGGCCGGTCCGTGTGCCATCGAAAGCCGTGAAACGGTTCTGGAAACGGCTTCCGAACTGAAAAAGATTTGTGCGGAACTTCGCGTGGATCTGGTGTTCAAGGCATCGTTCGACAAAGCCAACCGCTCATCATCCAAGAATGCGCGCGGCGTAGGCATGGAAAACGGACTGCGCATTTTGCAGGAAGTCAAAGACACACTCCACTTGCCCATTCTGACCGATGTCCACGAGGCATGGCAATGTTCCCCCGTGGCCGAAGTGGCTGATATATTGCAGATTCCGGCCTTTCTCTGTCGGCAGACCGACTTGCTGGTGGCTGCGGCCCGGACAGGCAAAGCCGTTAATGTAAAAAAAGGGCAGTTTCTGGCACCTTGGGACATGCAGAATGTCATTGACAAGTTGCGCGATGCCGGCAACGAACGGATTTTGCTGTGTGAACGCGGCACGACTTTCGGTTACAACAATCTGGTGGTGGATATGACCGGCTTGGTGGAAATGCGCCGACTGGGTTATCCGGTTGTTTTCGATGCAACACATTCCGTGCAAAAACCCGGCGGACAAGGCACGGCAACCGGCGGAAATCGTACCATGGTGCCTTATCTGATGCGCGCCGCACTGGCCGTCGGCGTAGATGCCATTTTCGCGGAAGTCCACCCCAATCCGGAAAAAGCCATCTCGGATGCCGCCAACCAACTGTACCTGTCGCAAGTGAAAGACATTCTTTCACAGGCAATTGCCATTGATGACTTAGTCAAAAAAGATTTCAAACCTTTGCATACGCCGGTCACCATCGACATTCCGCCAGCAACACCACAACCCAATTTTTCCGCTATCAAACTTTTTTTGTCCGATGTAGATGGTGTGCTGACCGATGCCGGCATGTACTACGCCAACAACGGCGAAGAACTCAAGAAATTCAATGCACACGATGGCATGGGCATGCAACTGCTGAAAAAACACGGCATAAAAACAGGCATCGTGACCTCCGAAAACACGCAGTTGGTTGAGAAACGGGCACAAAAACTGCAAATAGACTACCTGATACAAGGACAACGCAACGAAGGAAAATTGGCTGCCGTGCGTGAAATATGTGACCGGGAAAACATCACACTTTCCGAAGTGGCTTATATCGGCGACGATGTGAACTGCTTGGAATTGTTGTCGGCTGTAGGTGTGGCGGCCTGCCCGGCCGATGCCGTTGCCGCCATAAAGGCACTTCCTCACATCATCCGCCTGTCCAAACGAGGCGGAAAAGGTTGCGTACGTGAATTTACCGACCTGATTTTAACCAAATTATGACCTACAAAGAACGCAGCAAGGAAATATTCCAATCAGAAATAGCCGAACTTGAAAAAGTGGCCGCACACATTGGCGATGAAATGGACCGTGTGGTGGACATGATATTTGCCTGTCAGGGCAAATTGGTGATTATGGGTATTGGAAAAACGGGCATCATTGGTCGTAAAATTGCTTCTTCATTGGCTTCAACCGGCACGCAAGCCATTTTTGTGAATGCATCGGAAGCCATGCACGGCGATTTGGGCATGATTGCGCAGGAGGACATCGTGATGCTGATTTCCAACAGCGGTGCCACTGCCGAGATTCTGAACGTGATTGCACCACTGAAAAATATCGGTTGCACGCTGATTGCCATGACCGGAAATGCATCATCTCCGCTCGCCAAAGAGGTTTCCGTCGTGCTCAACACCGGCGTGGAACAGGAGGCCTGCCCGCTGAATCTGGCACCAACCACCTCAACAACTGCCGCCTTGGTCATGGGCGATGCGCTGACCATCTGCCTTATGGAAAAACGGCAATTCAAGGCTGAAAATTTTGCCGTCTATCATCCCGGCGGTGCGTTGGGCAGGCAATTGCTGCATCGCGTAAAACACCGCATGACAGCAGATTTGCCCAAAGTGTATGAAGACACACCGTTCAAGGATATTATTTATGAAGTCAGTAACAAGCGTTTGGGCACTACGCTCGTTTTCGACCGGCAAGAACAAGCCGTCGGCATCATTACCGACGGAGATATCCGTCGTGCCATACAGAAATACGATGACGTAAAACACCTGCAGGCGGCTGACTTCATGACGGCCGGTTTCAAGAAAATCGATCAGGAGGCCATGCTGACAGAGGCACTGGCCGTAATGGATGTGAACAATATCACGACTTTGGCCGTTACCGCATCGGCGCAGGCAGAACAAATCGTAGGCATCATTTCCATCCATCATATCATCGATTTCAACTGATGCAGTTTGTTTATGGGTTGTCGCCAAACAAACGCTGCTGCGTGCCGCCGGCTGCGTTTTTGCTGACTTCGAGGCGTTCGTTTTGCTCAATATAATACAGATACCCCCGCACCGTATAACCCATTTGTTCAACCAGGCGCATATAGGTTCTGACTTGGCGGACATGTTCCGGCCTCTTGACATGGCCAAATTTGTAATCGACGATAACGGCCTCTTTGCCGCTTATCATCAGGCGATCGGGGCGGTAAACGGAACCTTCGGGAGTCAGGATTTCCGCTTCATTCAGCACTTGGTATTTTGTACCGAACCACTCGGTCGCATCCTCCATTTGCCAGAATTTGGCTAATTGCCTGCGCACTGTATCGGCTTCGTTCCGGCTGATGCGCCCGCAGCCTATCATGTGTTCAATGGCCTTTTCCTGATCGGAGAGTTGTTTTATGTTGCACAAGATTTCATGCATGACAACGCCCAAATCCAGACGGTTTTCTTCAGACAATTCCTCATCGGAACTGCGGGCGGGCGATTTTACACGCAATCGGATTGCTTTGCTTGTATCGCCGTATCGGTTCGGATGCTGTAACGACCCGTCATCCGACCGCAAAAGTACGGCATCTCCGTCATCCTTTTTACAGCTATGCCGGTTGCCTTTTCGAAAATATCCCAACTCATCCACGTCGGCCGACAAACATTTCCACAGCAAATAGGAGATCAAGTTATTGCCCGGATCGGTATTTTTTTTCGATGGTTTCGGACAAAAAGCATACAATTCCCGCACCGGACGTGTAAAGGCGACATACAAGATATTCAGATTGTCGATATAGGTCTGCATGCGTTCTTCCTGATATTCAGCGGCAAAAATAGTTTCTTGCAGTTTGGAGGAATAGGGTATCGGTATCGGACTCAGGCGGTTGAAGGGTTCGGTGCGAGGCATGCACCACAAGGTGTTGCGGTTGCGGTTGTTTGTTTCCCACTCGCAGAATGGAATGAACACGCAGTTGAATTCCAGCCCTTTGGCTTTGTGAACGGTCATTACCTGAATGGCGTTTCTCACATCGGGCATGGTTATCGCCGCCTTTTGCTTGTCCTTTTCCCATCTCTCGATGAAATCGAGCACATCGGACGAATGCGTAGCGGTATAATCATACACATAATCGGCGAATGCCTGCACAAAAACAGCCGCATTTTCCCATTCATACACACGAAAGACGTTTATGATTTGCTGCACAAGGTCGAACAAGGAAGCGTGGCTCATTTTCATGATTTCCTGCCATTTCTCCTGACCGAACAACAGGCCATCGGTGGTCGTGGCTGCCAGCAAGGCTTCATCGCCCGGTAGTTTGCGGGTGTTTCGTGCATACTCAAAATCGGCAATCGTGCGGTGTATGCTGTCGTTGGGGTCAACCATCAAATACAACATGGCCGTCAGGAAGCGCACAGCCGGCGCATTGGCCACCAAGAGGCCTTCGGAAGAAATGACCGGGATGTTTTGCCTGATCAGAAATTGCGTAATAGCCTGTACATCAGCCTTCGTGCGTGCCAGAACAGCCATTTCGTGCAAGGCAGTTCCACGCTCCTGCGCATCTCTGATTTCGCTTGCCAATTCATTCAGCGCGGTTTCCTTCCAGCCGGAACGTTCATCGGTCGCTCCGACAAAATGGATTTGTACATAGCCGTTTTGCTGCTGATGCGGTATTTGTGCATGGTTTTCATAAGCATGTGCAAGGCGCTTGGCGTAACCGTTTTCCAAATCGCTTTGCAACATAGCCGGCAGTTCCTGAAACAATGCATTGTTAAATTCCACTATCTCCCGACTGCTACGCCAATTCGTGTCCAGCACCTCTATCCGCGGTTCCAGCATCTTGTCGTTCGGCACAACGCTGTCCAACAAGGTCCAGTCGGAGTTCCGCCAGCGGTAAATGCTTTGTTTGACATCACCTACCACCAGATTCTCGTTGCGTGCCGAAACGCTGTTGGCTATCAGAGGCCGGAAGTTCTGCCATTGCATTGCACTGGTGTCCTGAAACTCATCAATCATATAATGCCGGATGCGGACACCGATTTTTTCGTATATAAACGGCGTGTCGCTGCCGGCGATGATATGGTGCAGCAACATGGGCGTGTTGGCCAGCGGCATGATGTTCTGTTCGTTCGTTACCTTGCGTATGTAGGCCGACAAGTCGGACATAATGCCAAGTACGTCAAGATTTCCGGCAATTATTTTGGCCGACTGGTAAGTTTCATAATCCTTGCCGAACAAATCCACGACTTGTTGCATCAGTTGGCTTAACCCGTTGGTATGCAGGTTTTTTATGGTATTTTGCAAGGCAGGCGGGTCGGAGGCTTTGTAACACTGTTGCACATCGGCGGCGCATGCCGCAAATTTGTCATTGGGCACAGTTATCTGGCCGCCGGCCAGCTTGTCGAACAATTTCATGGGGCTCTGCGTGCTTCCACCCTTGAAGGACGAAACCTCAAGCCCGCTGTTCCGGATAAGCTGCAGGGCTTCCTTGCCAATTTGGCGGGCACGTTGTTCAAACCGGGTGCGAATGTGCTTCAATAGTTTCTGATATTTGGCCAGAAGTTTCTGATATTCGGCCAGAAAAGCCCTGTCGTGCAACTGCTTGCCTGCCGCAGCGAAGATGGTCTGATAATTCTCCTTGAATATTTCCGCACCGAATTTTTCCATGTCTTTTTGCGGATTCCACGACCTTCCTTCGTTGATATTGTTTTCTGCAAAATAGGTGAGCCACTGCAGCAAAGCCTGATTTTCCGGTTCATCTAATTCAAAAAACATCTGGTCGATGGCCTGCATCAGCAAATCGCCCGCCTCCAGACCGACACTGTAGGAACCGGGCAGGCCGATTTCGCGTGCAAACGAACGCACTACCTGCTGGAAAAAGCTGTCTATGGTACTGATGGCAAAATTGGAATAGTCTTGCAAAATATCCGTCAGGACAAGTGCCGCGCGCCGGTTTATTTCTTCGGCCGAACAGCCGTTTTCCTGCATGAGTTCCTCCCTGTAAGCCGACGGGGCCCCGCAACCCAATGCATATAACTCTCTGACAATGCGATTTTTCATTTCGTTCGTTGCCTTATGCGTAAATGTGACCGCCAGAATGCTCCTGTGGGCATGCGGATGTCGCTGCGACAACAACAAGCTGATATACCGTTTTGCCAACGTATACGTTTTGCCGGATCCGGCAGATGCCTGGTAAATGGTAAGCATGGTTTTTTCGTGATTTTCCTATCGGCAAAGATACAAACAAACAAGCCTATTGCCGAAAACCGATTCGAAAAAAATGGTCATCCGCAAAAAAAAGGCTGCCATCGCCGGGCAGGTTTTCGCCATCGGTTTTTGTGCAATGTTTTTGTCTGATGGTTAGGATTCTCCTGAAAATTTGTATATTTGCCCGTTGATTGTTCGGCATAACCATGATTTTACCCCAAAAAAGCAGATTATGAAAACATTTCCAGCATCTCAATTAATCGTGAATGCGGATGGCAGCATTTTCCATTTGCATGTAAAACCGGAACAACTGGCTGACCGTATCATTCTGGTCGGCGACCCGGGGCGCGTACCTGTTGTGGCCTCCTTTTTCGATGAAGGCAGCCTTGAATGTGACATTGCAAGCCGTGAGTTCCGGACCATGACGGGAAAATATCGCGGCAAACGCATTACGGTACTTTCCACCGGCATCGGTACGGACAACATAGACATAGTGATGAACGAACTGGACGCGTTGGCGAACATCGACCTGAGCACGCGGACGCTAAAACCGCAATTAACTTCGCTGAGCATAGTACGCATAGGCACATGCGGTGCCATGCAGCCGGACATTCCGCTCGGCAGTTTTCTGGCATCGGAAAAATCAATCGGATTCGACGGTGTTCTGGCCTTTTATGCCGGACGCGATGGGGTTTCCGAAACCGATTTTGAAGAAGCCCTGAAAGCACATTTGAAGTGGCAACTGAAATCGGGCTCTCCTTATGTGGTGAATGCCGATGCTGAATTGCTGGAACAAATTGCCGGCACGGACATGTTGCGTGGATGCACCATTTCCGCAAACGGTTTTTACGGACCGCAAGGACGGGTGTTGCGTTGTGACGTGGCCGACCCGGATATGAACGACAAACTGGAAACATTCCGGTTTGGGCGGCACAAGATCACGAATTACGAAATGGAAGGTTCTGCCATTGCCGGCCTTTCGCGGCTCATGGGACACAAAGCACTGACTGTTTGTTGCGTGATTGCCAACCGGCGCATCGAATCGGCCAACACCGATTACCAACCCTATATCCGCAAACTCATTGAAACGGTTCTGGAACGGATTTGAACATGCTGTCACAAAAAACATC
>CAYUYS010000015.1:0-16610 GCA_964449415.1 uncultured Paludibacteraceae bacterium
TCAAAGAACGCTTTTCTGCATCCGTCATGGACAAAGTTTTGCAGAGGGCTTGGTGCATGATGCGTCCACATCACGATGTGTGATGTGCCCACATCACGGTGCATGATGTGCCCACATCACGGTGTATGATGTGCCCACATTGTAAAGTTCTATGCCTGCCCGGAGAGCAGATGCATCAGTTTTTCAAGCAATAGGGAGTCGTTGTGGCCGTCGCAATCGAGGGTGTGGGTGGATTGGCGGTAAAACGGTTCGCGTTCCGACAGTTGCCGCGCGATGTGTGTGCGCAGTGCGTGGCTGCTTTTCCCGCGGAGCATGGGGCGCGTGGCTATGTCGGTTTGCTCCAGGCGCAAGGCCAGGTTTTCCACCGCCCATTTCAGGTAAATGGTTATGCCGTGCCGGTTCATGGTCTGCATGTTGTCGTGGTAGCAGGGCATTCCGCCGCCGGCACCGACAACGGCGGTTGGGTAATCCTGCACAATGCGGCGGAGTGTTTCCCGTTCGGCCAGCCGGAAGTGTGTTTCGCCTTTTTGTTTCATGATGTCGGCGCAACTCATGCCTTCCGCCGCTTCCAGCAGTTCGTCCGCGTCCACAAAAGGCCGTCCCGTACGTGCGGCCAGCATTCGCCCCAAAGTTGTTTTGCCGCTTCCCATGTAGCCTACAAGGAAAATCGGCCGGGCGGGTATGTTTCCGGGTTCATTCATGGCGTTTCGGGAAAGAAAGTTGGTCCAGCCACTGCACATACAGCCCGATGGCCTCGTCTATTTCCTGCAGCAGGATGTATTCGTTGGCCGTATGCGAGCGTGCGGAGGCTCCCGGCCCGATTTTCAGGGTGGGGAAGGGCATTTGTGCCTGGTCGCTGAGTGTCGGCGAGCCGAAGGGCGTGCGTCCGCTGTCCAATATGCGTTGCACAATGGGGTGCTTCATGGGCGTTGCGCTCGAGTTGAGGCGGGTGGAGCGGGCTTTTACTTGGCAGGATACATGCGGAATGATTTCTTCCAGCAGTTCGGCGTTGGAATAACATTCGTTGGTGCGGATATCTACCACAAAGCTGCATGTGTCGGGAATCACGTTGTGTTGCGTTCCGGCCTGTATTTGCGTTACGTTCATCCGGACTTCGCCCAAGAGCGGCGACACTTTCGGGAAACGGTATTGCCTGAACCATTCAAGGTCTTTCAGGCATTTGTAAATGGCGTTTTCGCCTTCGTTCCGGGCGGCGTGTCCGGCTTTGCCGTAGGCGGTCACATCGAGCACCATCAGCCCTTTTTCGGCCACAGCCGGTTGCATATTTGTCGGTTCCCCGATAAGGGCAAAGTCTATTTGTTGCGGCATATCTTTGAGCAGGGCTTCCACACCGTTCGGGCCGGAAACTTCTTCTTCGCATCCGGCGGCAAACAACAGGTTGTAGGGTTGCGCGGCAGCCGAAAGGCGCATGTAGGCATACAGCAACGACACCACGCATCCGCCGGCATCGTTGCTGCCCAAGCCGTACAGCCTGCCATCCCGGATTTCCGGCGTGAACGGGTCGCGCGTCCAGCCGCTGACCGGCTTGACGGTGTCGATATGCGAGTGCAGCAGCAGCGTAGGTTTGTCCGGGTCGAAACCGGGGCTCATCAGCCAGACGTTGTTGCCGCTCCGGTTCACGGAGTAGCCCGCTTCTTCCAGAAAGTGTTGCAGGTAGTCGGCGGCGGCGGTTTCTTCGCGCGATACGGACGGGATTTTAATCAGGTTCCACAACAAGCCGGCGGCACCGGTCGGTGGAGCGGAAAATAGGTCTGTTTGTTGCGCCATAGTTCAAACCTTGTTAAAACGAAACGGTGGTTCCCCGGCCGGTGTGTATGCAATCGGCACGCGTAATGATTACTTCACGGACACCGGCACGCAAGGCATCGAAGGCGTTTTCCAGTTTGGGTATCATGCCGCCTTGTATGATGCCTTGTGCGGTATAGTTGCGGAAATCGTCCGGCCCGATGTGCGGAATGACGCTGTTGTCGTCGTTCTCGTCGCGCAGCACGCCCGGCTTTTCGAAGCAGAACATCAGCCTGACTTGGAAAAACGCTGCCAGCGACTTGGCTGCTTCGGCGGCTATGGTGTCCGCGTTCGTGTTGAGCAGCGAACCCTTGCCATCGTGGGTCAGCGGTGCCAGTACGGGGACAATGCCTTTGTTTATCAGCAACTGCAGTTTGGCTCCGTCGGCTTTTTTTACATCGCCCACAAAGCCGTAATCCACCTCGCCGGCCGGCCGTCTGGCCGCGCGCATGTAGTCCATGTCTGCGCCGGTCAGCCCCAACGCATCGATGCCCATGGCTTGCAAGCCGGCCACGATGTTTTTATTCACCAAGCCGCCGTAAACCATGGTTACCACCCGGAGCATGTCCGCATCGGTAATGCGCCGGCCGTTTACCATTCGGGTTTCTATGCCGAGCCGTGCAGCCATGGCGGTGGCGGAGCGTCCGCCGCCGTGTACGAGTGCCTTAAAACCCCGGATTTGTGCGAAATCGTGCAACAACCGTTGCAGCCTTTCCGGTTCTTCTACAATCTTGCCACCCACTTTGACTATGGTCAGGCAGGGCTTGTCCGTTGCTTCCATAATTTTCCTTCTTTGTACCTTACGGGCTGCAAAGATAGGTATTTCCGGAAAAACCGCAATTTGTCCGCGTGCCGGCCTGCAACCCGCCGGCCTATCCGGCTGCAACCGGGCTTTACATTTTATTCCCGGCCAATGGATTTGCAGTTGTAAAAGCCGGAGAAAAAAAGTATCTTTGCGCGCATTCCAATTGAGTAACTTTGAGTAACCGTAAACCTTTGGTAATGGGGATGCTTATCCGCATTTTCCGGGGAATTTTTTCAAGATAATAATATGGGATTTATTGATGTTTTAAGCAAATTGCTCGGCAATAAGGCACAGCGTGATTTGAAAGAGATCATGCCTTATATTGACAAAATCAAGGCGGTTTATCCGGAAATAGAGCAACTCACCAACGATCAGTTGCGTGAGCGTACGGAACAACTGAAGGCCCGCATAGCGAACCATGTGGCTGCCGAAAAAGAACGGATTGCGGAATTGAAGGCATCCGTAGAGTCCACGGAGATAGATGAACGCGAAAAAATCTATCAGGAAGTGGACAAATTAGAAAAGGAAATTACCGCCAAATACGAAGACATTTTGCTGGAAGTCCTTCCGGAAGCGTTTGCCATCATGAAGGACACGGCGCGCCGTTTTAACGAAAATGAGACGGTGGAAGTTACGGCAACGGACTTTGACCGTGACCTTGCTGCCGTGCACGATTTTGTAGAAATCGATGGCGATAAGGCCTTGTATCACAACCGCTGGGTGGCCGGAGGTAACGAAATAAAGTGGGACATGGTGCACTACGATGTGCAGCTCATAGGCGGCGTGGTGCTCCATCAAGGCAAAATTGCCGAAATGGCAACCGGCGAAGGAAAAACCTTGGTGGCAACGCTGCCGGTATTCCTGAACGCACTGACGCACAATGGCGTGCATGTCGTTACCGTGAACGACTACCTGTCCAAGCGCGACTCGGAATGGATGGGCCCGCTCTACATGTTCCACGGACTGAGCGTGGACTGCATAGACAAATACCGTCCGAATTCGGACGAACGCCGCAAGGCTTATGCCGCCGATATTACTTTTGGTACGAACAACGAGTTCGGTTTCGACTACCTGCGCGACAATATGGCAACCAGTCCGCTCGATTTGGTGCAGCGTACGCACAACTATGCCATTGTCGACGAGGTGGACTCCGTGCTGATTGACGATGCGCGTACGCCCTTGATTATTTCCGGGCCCGTGCCAAAGGGCGAAGACCAGTTGTTCGAAGAATACAAGCCGCGCGTGGAGCGTCTGGTGAAAGAGCAGAACACCATGGCCACCAAACTGTTAGCCGAAGCCCGCGCCAAACTGCAATCGGCAGACAAGGCCGTGCAGGAAGAAGGCGCATTGGCCTTGTTCCGTTCATACAAGGCCATGCCCAAGAACAAGGCACTCATCAAATTCCTCAGCGAGCAGGGCGTGAAAGTACAAATGCAGAAGACGGAGGAATTCTACATGCAGGAAAACAGCCGCCGCATGCCGTTTGTGTACAACGACATACTCGACGAGGATTATGAAAAACAGAAAAAAGACAACCAGAAACGCCAAGAAGAAGGTCTGGAACCGTTGCCCATCAAGACTTACGGACCAAACGCACTGCTGTTTGTCGTGGATGAGAAAAACAAATCCATTGAACTGACCGAAAAAGGTATCGAAATACTGACAGGAAGCACCGAAGACCCCAATTTCTTTGTCTTGCCCGATGTCGGAGCGGAAGTTGCGGAGTTGGAAAAAGAGCTTGAACTGAGTGCAGAAGAAAGGCAGCAGCGCAAGGATGAAATCCTGCAGAACTATTCCATTAAGTCGGAACGCGTGCACACGGTGAACCAGTTGCTGAAAGCCTACACGCTGTTTGAGAAAGATGTGGAATACGTGGTTATCGACAACAAGGTAAAAATCGTGGATGAGCAGACGGGCCGTATCATGGAAGGCCGCCGCTATTCGGATGGTTTGCATCAGGCCATAGAAGCCAAGGAACGTGTGCAGGTGGAAGCTGCCACGCAAACCTTTGCCACCATTACGTTGCAGAACTATTTCCGCATGTATCACAAACTGGCAGGCATGACCGGTACGGCAGAAACGGAAGCCGGCGAGTTTTGGGATATTTACAAACTTGATGTGGTGGTTATCCCCACCAACCGCCCGGTTGCCCGTATCGACATGAATGACCGCGTGTATAAAACCAAACGCGAAAAATACAACGCAGTTATCGAGGAAATCGTCAGCATGGTGGAGCAGGGGCGTCCCGTGTTGGTCGGTACAACGTCCGTGGAAATATCGGAATTGCTGAGCCGCATGCTGAACATCCGCAAACTCAAGCACAACGTATTGAATGCCAAACTGCATCAGCGCGAAGCCGATATCGTGGCCGAAGCCGGTCGCAAAGGCACGATTACCATAGCCACCAACATGGCCGGGCGTGGTACGGACATCAAACTGACACCGGAAGTCAAGGAAGCGGGCGGTCTGGCCATTATCGGTACGGAACGTCACGAAAGCCGCCGTGTGGACAGACAGTTGCGCGGACGCTCGGGCCGTCAGGGAGACCCGGGATCCTCCGTGTTCTTCGTATCCTTGGAAGATGACCTGATGCGTCTGTTCGGTTCCGACCGCATTTCCGGCCTGATGGACAAAATGGGCTTTGAGGAAGGCGAAGTCATTGAACACAAAATGATTTCCAACTCCATAGAACGTGCACAGAAAAAAGTAGAGGAAAACAACTTCGGTATCCGCAAACGCCTGCTCGAATACGATGACGTGATGAATTCGCAGCGTAATGTGATTTACGCAAAGCGTCGTCATGCGCTGATGGGCGAACGTATCGGGGTGGACATCATCAACATGATTTACGATACGGCCGAATCGGTTGTGGAAAATTGTCAGGACGTGATGGATTTCGAGGCATTGGATATGGAACTGATGAAAGTGTTTTCCATCGAGGCCCCGTTCACGGAGGAGGAATTTCGGCGTGGCAAGGTAGAAGCCCTGACCGAACGGATTGCCGAAGCAGCCATAGAAAGCTTCAAACGCAAAACCGAAAAAATGGCGCAGGTAACTTATCCCGTCATAAAGCGTGTATACGAGACGCGTGGATCGCAATACGAGAACATACTTATCCCGGTCACCGATGGCAAACGGGTATTCAACACCGTCGTTCACTTAGAAACGGCCTACAACACGGAAGGGAAGGAAGTAATCAAATCGTTTGAAAAACAGACCCTTTTGTTTGTCATTGACGATGAGTGGAAAGAACATTTGCGTCAGCTCGACGAACTGCGTCAGTCTGTGCAAAACGCCAGCTACGAACAAAAAGACCCGCTTTTGATTTATAAACTGGAATCGTTCAATTTGTTCAAGGCAATGATTAATTCGGTCAACCGCAGGGTTTTGGCCATATTGATGCGCGGACAGATTCCTGTGCGGGAACCGGAACAAGTGCATCAGGCACAACAGATGCGCCGTCAGGACTTCAGCAAGTATCGGGCTCAAAAGGAAAGTTCCGCCCCCGGCAGCGATCCGACCAAACAGGATACACGCGAACGGCAACGCCCTGAACCCATACGGGTAGAGAAGAAAATCGGACGCAACGACCCGTGCCCGTGCGGAAGCGGAAAAAAATATAAAAACTGCCACGGCAGAAATGTATAAACTCTAACCGAAACACAAGGTTTATGTTGGCATATATCACATGGAATGTTGACCCGGAACTGTTTTCCATAGGTCCGCTGACGATACGATGGTACGGATTGCTCTGGGTGATAGGCATTTGGCTAGCCTGGAAAACACAGATGAAAATATACAAGAACGAGAAATGTCCCGACCCTTGGTCGGACAGCCTTTTCCTGTACATGGTTATCGGCGTGATTGTCGGTGCGCGGCTCGGCCATTGTTTTTTCTATGAATGGCATTTGCTGCCCGAACCGGTAAAATTATTTGGTATAACATTTCGTTATGGCAATCCGTATCTGGCGCATCCGTGGGAGTTGCTGTACATCTGGCGCGGCGGGTTGTCCAGCCACGGCGGTGCGTTCGGCTTGCTTATCGCCGGCTATTTTCTGAACAAGAAAGTGTTCAAAAAAGGATATATCTGGATTTACGACCGTCTGGTCATAGGTATTTGCCTATGCGGTGCGTGTATCCGTCTGGGTAATCTGATGAATTCGGAAATATACGGCAATCCGACCTCGTTGCCTTGGGGATTCATTTTTGTACGCAACGGCGAAACACAGCCCATGCATCCCACGCAGATTTATGAAATGCTCTATTGTCTGGTTACATTTGCCATTGTGTGGTGGATGTATTGGAAAAAGCAGGCCTACAAGGTATCGGGACTTATTTTCGGCGTTTTCCTGATTTGCATTTTCGGAACGCGTTTCGTTTTGGAATTTATCAAACTCGACCAGGAAGCATTCGAGGCCGATTTGTTGCTCAACATGGGACAGATATTGAGCATACCGTTCATTGTTTGGGGAATATGGTTGCTTGTCCGTGCCCGGAAAATAGCGTCCGGCATGCCGGGAAAACAGAAATGATTATTTCAGCGCTTGGTAAGTTACGTTGTGCATGAGCGTTTTCAGATTCAATCCCGTCATATTCGGCTGAAGGTTTACGTACATCAGGATAATCAGGTCTTCCGCCGGGTCGATAATGTAATCCGTACCGAACATGCCTCCCCAACGCATACTGCCTTCCGACACAATTGTGTTGTGGGCATTTTCAGCGCGGAAAACATCCCAAGCCATCCCGAAACCGATTTCGCCACGCAAGTCACCCACACCGTTCTGTTGCATCATTTCCAGTGTTTTGCGTCCCAAAATACGATGTCCGTTAAATTCGCCGCCGTTCAGCACCATTTGGCAGAATTTGGCATAATCTTCTATTGTACCGCTCAAGCCCGCTCCGGTACTGCACAACATTTTCGCACCTGCGACGGGATAAGTCTGGTACAGCACATTGCTGCTTGGCATCAGCGGCCCTCCTTCCGGATATTCATACAATGTCACCAGACGATCTGCCTTGTCATCCGGCAGATAGAAATATGTCTCGTACATATCGAGTGGATCCAGCACCCGTTCTTTCAGGAATGTGTAAATATCCTGTCCCGACAGGATTTCTGCCAGCCTTCCCAGCACGTCAGTGTTCATGCTGTACGTGAACCGTTCGCCCGGGTCATGTGCCAATGGCAGTTTGGCAAGACGGTTTACCATTTCTTCTAATGTAATGGAATCCAGTGAGTTGAGCGGCGGCACGCCGGCCCGTTGGGCTATGTCCCAATGCACGTCGTTGTAGGATATGCCGGAAGTGTGCGTGATCAGATGCCGTATGGTTATGTCGCATTTGGCAGGCCGCGTTGTGTATCGGCCGCTTTTCGCGTTGTAGTAAACCAATACTTGCGGATTTTCAAAGGCAGGGATGTATTTTTTTATGGGTTCATCCAATTGGAAACGCCCTTCTTCGAACAAGGTCATCAACCCCACTGTGGCAATGGCTTTGGTCTGCGATGCTATACGGAAAATGTCATGTTTCTGACAACGGATACCCTTCTCCTTGTCGCGCCAACCGTACGCCTTGTAATGTACCACCCGCCCTTTATGCGCAACAAAGGTTACCGCATGCGGTGCCAAGCCGGCCTCTATGGCCTGTTGGAAGGCATGGTCAATGCGTTTCAGGCGTGTTGTGTCAAAACTATCTGATATATCCGCGTCGTATAGGAAAGACTGTGGTGTTGTTTCGCCGGTTGGGTGTGGCGCACATGCGGACAGGCAGAACACCACGAGCAGCGGGTGGAGGATGTGTTTCATGGGGTATGTGGGCTTAAGATACAACAAACCACCTGACAGAAGAATCCATCAGGTGGCGATATAATATTATATTATTGTAATCTGAAGTTAACCGGAACGGTGAATTTCACACGTACCGCTTTTCCGCGCTGTTTGCCGGGATTCCATTTCGGCATTGACTGGATAACGCGTACGGCTTCCCTGTCCAAGCTGGCATCGCCGGCACTGCGGACAACCTCTATATCAACAATAGAACCGTCCCTGTTTACCGTAAACTGGCAGATAACACGTCCCTGAATGCCATTTTCCTGTGCGATAACGGGGTATTTGATGTTCTCGGACAGGTATTTGAACAATTCAGCTTGTCCGCCCGGGAATTCCGGCATGGTTTCCACAATCTGGAAAACAACCTGCTCGTCTTCTTCCTCAATAGGAGCGGCGGCAGCAACAGGTGCCTGGACCACAATGGCTGTTTGTTCATCTATTTCAGACGTGAATTCTATACTCTGGGTCTCCACTTCGTTCTCCACAATATTCAACTCTACCACAACTTCAGGAGCAGGAGGTGGCGGAGGCGGGGGAGTTGCGTCCTGCGTTGTCTGGACAATGTCCAGTTCTTCCTCAAAATCCATCTCCACATCGACAACGTCGTGCTTCGTGACTTCTTGCTGCGACCATTCCAACGCCACAAAAATGACACCAAGTGCCACAACAAGTCCCATTAACAAAAAGACGATCTTCTTGTCTTCCAAATTTGCTTTTGGCGATTTCTTTAAATCCATATTTCTTTAATTATCTTCGTTATTATTAATATAGAGATTTGCTCCACGCAAGTGTTTTTCATAAAACTAAAAACATGTCTTCCTCTGCGGTATTGTATTTTTGAATGGGAATGCTACTGTTCCCTTCCGTTTTTTGAACGCACAAATGTACAATTTTTTTTTTATCTTTCACCCGAACAGTAAAAAAAACTGTGTTTTTATCGTTTTTTTATATTGTGCCGGCTTGTTTTCCATATTTCCCGCATTTTATTTTGCAGTCGCTGTGCGATAAAAACGAAAAAGTGTTGATTCTTTTTTCTGCAACGCAAAAATAGTGTACCTTTGTGCGATTTCTGAATAAGGGAGTTTTTGATAAAGAATGAAACGAATCGCTTCTCTGTTCTTGTTGTATTCAACCATTGCCGTAGTTGCTTTTCCGCAGGCAGGTTCCAGTGTGTTCCAGTTTCTGAACCTGCCCGTATCTTCCCGCCTAGCGGCCATGGGAGGAACAAATGTTTCCTTGCGTGATGATGATTTGAATTTCGCTTTTCAGAATCCGGCATTGCTCACCGAAAATACGCACAACAACATAAGTCTGAACTATGCCCTTTATTTGGCGGATATCATGTTCGGATCTGCGGCGTATGGCTATAATTACGGGAAAAATTATTTTGCAGCAGGCATACATTATATAGACTATGGCAAATTTGATTATGCAGATGAAGTGGGCGAACTGTCGGGAGAGCAGTTTACGGCCAAGGACTTTGCCATGAATCTCATGTATGCCCGCCGGCTGAACGATTATTTTACGGCAGGCGCTACGCTGAAACCGATCTACTCTGTCTATGAACGCTATACGAGTTTTGCCATGGCGGTCGATTTGGGCCTGCACTACCAAAGCCGGAACGAACTGTTCATGGCCGGTCTGGTTTTCCGTAACATGGGCGTGCAACTGAAAGGCTATTACGACACGGAAGAAGGCCAGCACAGGGAAGACCTACCGTTTGATATCCAGCTCGGAATCAGCCAACAATTTGCGCACGCGCCTCTGCGGCTCTCGTTGACATTGCACAACCTGCAACGCTGGGATTTGAGCTATCAGACATCTACGGAAACGGATGAAATAAACTGGGTGGATATGGCATTCCGGCACGCGATTATCGGAGTGGAATTTATCCCAACCAAAAACTTTTATGTGGCTTTGTCGTACAACCATCGGCGGCATCAGGAAATGACGATGAGCTCATTTAAAAGCCTGGCCGGATTTGGCATAGGGGCAGGTGTGAAAATATACAAATTCCATGTCGGATTCGGTATGGCGCAGTACCAGCGTGGCATTTATACCTATCAGTTCTCCATAACGACGGCTCTGGACGAATTCAAACTGTAAAGGCAGGGAGCTTATGAAAATAATTGTAGCCATAGATGGCTTTTCTTCGTGCGGGAAAAGTACCATGGCCAAAGAATTGGCAACTTATGCAGGCTATACGTATGTCGATACGGGTGCCATGTATAGAGCCGTGGCTTTGTTTTGTATCCGTAACGGCTGGCTGAAGGAGGACAGCATGGATGAAGCACAACTGCAAGCCCACATCCACGAACTGCACATCGGCTTCCGGCTTCGTCCGGACGGCGGGCAGGACACGATGCTCAACGGTGAAAACGTGGAAACCCTGATACGTACACTCGAAGTCGGCAACGGCGCAAGCAAGGTCAGCACAATAGGTTTTGTGCGGCACGAACTGGTCAGGCAACAGCAAATCATGGGCGGCAGCAAAGGCATTGTCATGGATGGCCGTGACATCGGTACGGTCGTCTTTCCGAAGGCGGAATTGAAAATCTTTGTTACGGCGCGTCCCGAAGTACGTGCCCAACGCCGTTACCGCGAACTGCTCGACAAAGGTGAGCAAATTACCTTCGAAGAAGTGCTGGCCAACGTCAAGGAACGCGATTTCAGGGATACGCACCGTGCGGAAAGTCCCCTTAGACAAGCCGAAGATGCCATCCTGTTCGACAATTCCGACCTGACACGCACGGAACAAACAGAGCAACTGAAACGGATATTCGACGAGGCTGTAAGCCGGCATCGGCATTGATTTCCGAAAAGGGTTATGCACGCAAAACCGCAGGTATGGTGACGATTGATAAAAAATCAGGATTCTGCTTCGGTGTGGTGAACGCCATCAAAAAAGCAGAAGAAGAATTGACCAAGGGCGAAACCCTGTATTGTCTCGGCGATATTGTACATAACGGACAGGAAGTGGCCCGTTTGGAACAAATGGGACTTGTTACCATTGACCACGAACAGTTTGCCCGACTCCGGAATGCCAAAGTGTTGCTTCGTGCGCACGGAGAACCCCCCGCCACATACGAGATTGCACGGAAGAACAATATCACGATTATCGATGCATCTTGCCCCGTCGTGTTGAAATTGCAGTCAAACATCAAGCAGAAGTACGAAGAGCGGCAAGGAGAAGTGCAGATTGTCATTTATGGCAAAAAAGGACATGCCGAGGTTATCGGCCTTGAGGGGCAGACGAACAATACGGCTATTGTGGTGGAGAATGAACAGGATCTGCGGAAAATAGATTTCCGAAAAGACATTTGCCTGTTCTCGCAAACAACCAAGTCGGTGGATGGTTTCAATGCTTTGGTTGAAAAAATAAACGCGCAGTTTCAGGGAAACACATTTGAGAAATTCGATACAATTTGCAGGCAGGTTGCCAATAGAATCCCAAATATTCGTAACTTTGCGGCCCAAAACGATGTGGTCTTTTTTGTGGGCGGCAAGAAAAGTTCCAACGGCAAAGTGTTGTACGAACATTGCAGAGCAGCCAATCCGCACACGTTCTTTGTTTCGGATGCGGACGAAATAACAGCGGAACAAGTCGCCTTTTGCAAAAACAAGAAAATAGGAATATGTGGTGCCACCTCCACACCGTATTGGCTTATGGAGGCATGTGCCCGAAAAATCGATCATAAATAGGTATAGTTATGGAGTATAAAATTAGATGTGTTGGGCTTCTTACCTCGGGTGGAGATGCTCCCGGAATGAATGCAGCCATTCGTTCGGTAACGAGAACGGCTATTTTTAACGGAATACGCGTAAAGGCTATCTATCGCGGTTATAAGGGACTGATTACGGGAGAAGTAAAAGAATTCCGTACCCAGGATGTCAGCAATATTATCCAACATGGCGGAACGATTCTGAAAAGTGCCCGTTGCATGGAATTCAAAACCAAGGAAGGCCGGCAAATAGCTTATGAAACCATGAAGCGTGAGGAAATTGATGCCCTCGTGGTGATAGGCGGTGACGGTACGTTCACGGGGGCACGCATATTCGCGCAGGAATACAACGTTCCGGTAGTAGGTTTGCCCGGCACCATTGACAATGATTTGTGGGGAACGGATGCTACCATCGGATACGACACGGCGCTGAACACCATAGTGGAAGCTGTGGATAAAATCCGTGATACGGCCACATCGCACGAGCGGCTGTTCTTCGTGGAAGTTATGGGACGCGATGCCGGCTTCCTGGCCCTGAACAGTGCAATTGCGGCCGGTGCCGAAGCGGCCATCATCCCGGAACGGGAAACACACGAAGACCAGTTGGAAGCACTCATTAAGAACGGTTTCCGCAAATCAAAAAACAGCAGTATCGTGCTTGTGGCCGAAAGTGAAACCACCGGCGGCGCACAGGGACTGGCAAATCGCATGCGCGAAGAACACCCCGAATACGATGTGCGTGTAACCATTCTCGGTCATATCCAGCGCGGCGGTTCTCCCACCGCTTACGACCGTATCTTGGCGAGCCGCATGGGCGTGGCGGCAGTCGATGCCTTGTTGGATGAACAACGCAATATCATGATCGGTATCCAGAACGATGAAATTGTGCACGTACCCTTCACCAAAGCCATCAAGGATGACAAGCAAATCAATCCGGACAGAGTGGCCGTGCTGCAGATCTTGTCCATTTAAAACAAGGACGATCCCCGAAAAAACGAACCTCGAAAGTTTTTGCCTAGCTTTCGGGGCTCGTTTTTTTATAACCGAACGCTCATCCTGCTTGGCTGTCTGCCGGTGGCATGATTATACACAATATTATATATAGCAACAAGCTGGGAAATCCGGCTGTAAAAACAGCCAGGAAGGCGTAGGCAGCACGTACAAGGGTTATGTCCCACCCAAAGAACTCAGCGATTCCGGCACATACGCCGGCCAACATTTTGTCATTCGATTTGGTCAGTTTTTTGTTCATGGTAAGAAAAATCAGGGGTTTTATTCCGCGCACGAAGATAGTGAAAAGCACAATTGCAAACAAGTATTTTCATCCGTAAATTATTCGTATTTTTGTTGCGGTTTTCATATTTCTCTATTTCAACTGTATGTATGACACGAACAAGGCCATTCTGATTGTCCTCACGGGAGGAACGATTTGTATGGTGGAAGATTCGCACACAGGCGCGTTGCGCCCCATCGATAGTTTGCGCCTGAAAGATCTGTTGCCCGAGCTGCAGACGATGGGATTGCGTGTCGACACGATTCCTTTTGACCCGCTCATTGATTCTTCGGATGTACACCCGCCTGTCTGGAGCCGGTTGGCCGGCATCATTCACGACAATTATGATACGTATGATGGTTTTGTCATTCTTCACGGGACCGACACAATGGCCTATACGGCATCAGCTTTGAGTTTTATGCTTGAAAACCTGAGCAAACCGGTCATCCTGACCGGTGCCCAACTTCCGATTGGCATGTTGCGTTCCGATGCAAAAGAAAATCTGCTCACATCGATAGAGATTGCCGCAGCACAGGAAAATGGACGGGCCATCGTGCCGGAAGTGTGCATTTTCTTTGAAGATACGCTGTTTCGGGGTAATCGCACAACGAAAAAGAATGCAGAACTTTTCAATGCCTTTGATTCCTGCAATTATTCGCCCTTGGGAAAATCGGGAGTACACTTGAAGTATTTCAAATCGGCCATTCATTATCCGGATTATTCAAAACCTTTGCGGCTGCATACGAAAATAGACCAGAATGTGGTTGTCCTTAAGCTTTTTCCCGGAATTACAGAACAGACTGTTCAGACCATCTTGCACATTCCCGGTTTGCGTGCGGTTGTGTTGGAAACCTTTGGTTCGGGCAATGCGCCCCGCCGGATATGGTTGCACAACGCACTGAAAGATGCGACAAGACGTGGTATTATCATCGTTAATAAAACGCAATGCAATACAGGCTCGGTGGAGATGGGGCGCTATCAGACGAGTTTGAATTTGCTGGATGCCGGAGTTATCAGCGGTTATGATATTACTACGGAAGCCATTGTTGCCAAACTAATGTCCTTGCTCGGTGAGCTGGAAGACGTGGACAGCGTCAAGGCCATGTTGAGACAAAGCTTGTGTGGTGAAATGACTGTGGAAGAAAATTAGCTGCCCGCTTTTACGTATTGTGCCAGATATTCCTGTTCGGTTTGTCCGGGCGTGGGAATCAGCTCGGCCTTGTGCAGGACGCCAAGCGTGGCCAAGTCCATGATGGTGCTGTACCCGCTTCGTGCAATGATTTTACCGGCAGACAGCAGGTTCAGACACAGTTCGCGGTCGTCCATCTCCGGCACAATACGTATGTTCGGTGATGTGGCCGTTGGGTTGTGGTTTTCCGGATGTATCTTGCCCTGAATCAACAGCAAGGGTTGCCTGTTTTCTTGGAAACGTTCCAGTATGGCGGTTTCAAAAAGGGTACGCTGCGGTTCCGGGCCGGAAAGCAGGGCCACGGTCAGGTTGCTCTGCTTTGCCTGCCGGGGTAGTTCCGGATGGTCAAAACGCGAGAGTATGCCGATATATTCCGCATTGCCGGGAAGCCTGTCGGGGTGACTCAACTCGCCTCCAAGATCATTCGTGATACGGTCGGGAATCCAGCAGCGGTCATATTTTTCAATAAGCCGGTAATGTATGCTGCGTATCAGTTTTTCCGCCCATCTCAGTTTTTGCGGCATCTTTATGGTCAGTTGATGGGTTATGTAGATGCAATATGTCTGTTTGTTTCGGAAGCCGAAGCGGTTGTCGGAAACAATCCGGTCGAAATGTTCGGTGCGTAGCAGTTTTTTCAAATAGCCGTAATCGGCAAGGCTGTGCGCAACAAGTTTGGGAAGTTGCAGCAGCATGCTTGTTACCTGGCTGCCCGAGGCAGAATAACGGATGTTCAGCGAAGGCAGTTCGTAGAAAGGCAATTCCGGAAAGTGTTTTTTCAATAACTCCAGCGACATGCCATCGCCCCCCAAAAACACTTCATGGCCCTCGTTCAGAAAGCGTTTTATGAGCGGAATGCAACGTGTGGCATGTCCCAGTCCCCAGTTGAGTGGTGCTATCAGCATCTTCATGGCCTGTTCAGCATGCGACGGAAACACTGAAACCTTCGGCCCGGACTTTTCCGGCAATACTTTCCAATTCTGTTTGGCTTATTTTTTCCAGTTCACGGACGGGTGTGGCGCGGTCAATGGTGTATATCATAACGCGTTCAGGCCTTATCTGTTTGAGTGCGCTTAGCCATGCACCGACTTCTTCGGGTGTGGTGTTGTCGATATGCCGGCCCAGATACGAGCCGCGCAGGAAAATGGTCTGTATGGTCAGGTTCCCCTGGAAGCTACGCAACTGTTCAATCAGTCCGGCAACGCTAAACTGTTCGCTGACAGGCTGATCAATCAGCCGCATGGTATGTTCAATGGCAGCATCGAATTTCAGCAGTCGGTTATCCGCTTTCAGCAGTCCGTCAATTACATCGGGGCGGTGCAGTTGGGTCGAATTGGTCAGAACGGTGACTTTGGCTTGCGGAAAATACAGGTCGCGCAATTCGGCAGTATCGTCTATGATTGCCTTAAAATCAGGATGTAGCGTAGGCTCACCGTTTCCGGAAAACGTCAGCACATCCGGACAAACATGCTGTCTTTGCAACTCTTCCAGTTTGGCCTGTAATGCACTTCTTATTTCATCGCGTGTAGGAATGCGCGGCTTGTGTACCTTTGTGTTGAAACCACATTCGCAGTATATGCAGTTGAACGTGCAAATCTTGCTGTCGGCAGGCATGAGGTTAATCCCTAACGAGCAACCAAAGCGACGGCTGTGTATGGGACCATAAGCGATCTGATTGAATAACATGTTCCTGTTTTTTATGAATTGCCGGTGCGCAAAGGTACGAAAACTCTTGTAAATGCGAATGAAGAAGGAAATCGGGGGAAGGTTTTTTTGGGGGATGTTTCAAACAAATATTTTATAGTGCCTCGCCTTACCGGTATACCATATTCCTTTGCTACATGCTTTATCTTGACAAGTTCTATGCTACGTGCTATTTCTATGTCCGATTTCATCTACTATGTTTTTTTCGGTACAAAGGTAAATAAAATTTCAAGCAGACCAATTCATAACACACCGTGCACTGCGTTTTTGTCATAACATACAAACATTC
>CAYUYS010000016.1:0-6495 GCA_964449415.1 uncultured Paludibacteraceae bacterium
AACTTTTCGGCAACAACAAACAGAACGATGACGGACGAAAGAACAGCACAAAAATTTTCCATACTCATTCCCACATGGAACAATCTGGATTTCCTCAAACTGTGCATCCGCAGCATTTTGACGCATTCCACATACCGGCACCAGATTATCCTCTACGTGAACGACGGGAGCGACGGCACGCTCGAGTGGGTCAGGAGCCGGGGCTTCGACTATTTGTACAGTCCGCACAACGTGGGCATAAGTTTCGCGCTCAACGCGCTCCGCTCCTTGGTAAAGACCGACTACATCTGCTACATGAACGACGACATGTACGTTTGCCCGCAGTGGGACAAGTTCTTGTGGGAGGAAATAGCGTCGCTCAAGGACAAATACTTCTTCCTTTCGTCCACCACCATACAGCCGCGCCCGTTTCACGACAAAAGCATAATAGCGCCGGTAAGCTACGGCGAGCGCGTGGACAATTTCCGGGAAGACCGGCTGCTGAAGGAATATGCATCGCTGCCGCACGGCGATTGGTTTGGCAGCACCTGTCCGCCAAACGTTGTGCACAAGGATATATGGGATTTGGCGGGCGGATACAGCGTGGAGTTTTCGCCGGGCATGTACAGCGACCCGGATTTCTCGGCCAAGCTGTGGCTTATTGGCGTGCGGTATTTCAAGGGCGTGTCAAAGAGCCGTGTTTATCATTTTGAGACCCGCTCAACCTCGCGGAGCTTCAGAAAAAACAACGGCCGGGTGCAGTTTCTGATGAAATACGGCATAACGTCCTCCACCTTTATCAAATACATCCTCCGGCGCGGCGAACCTTTTGCCGCAGCGGAGGTAGGCGTCGTAAACAAAGGTTGGCGGCTGTCGGCACACATAGTCCGGAGCAAATTGGAAAGGCTGCTGTACGTATTCAAAGACTTTATGGCAAAAAATCTTTGGGAAATATAGATGCCGGGATGGAGATTCCGGTGGTGACGAATATTTACACAAAGCCCCCTGCAAGACGAACTTTGCAGAGGGTTTTTTTTATAGCTTATATCAAAACGTGGGGGAAAAAAATCCTTACAGACGCAATTTGATGGCCTTGGTTGCTTCTTCGTAGCCGGGTTTCTCTAACAATGCGAACATATTCTTCTTGTAGGCTTCCACGCCGGGCTGGTCAAACGGATTTACGCCCAGCAAATAGCCGCTTATGCCGCAGGCCTTCTCGAAGAAATAAATCAACTGTCCCAAATAATATTCATCCAGTTTGGGCAGCTCTATTTTCAGATTGGGAACGCCGCCATCCACATGGGCCAGCATGGTTCCCAGTTCCGCCATCTTGTTCACTTCATCCACACGCTTTCCCGCCAGAAAATTCAGGCCATCCAGATTGGCATCGTTGTGCGGAAACAACACCGTGTGGTTCGGTTCGGCCACGCTGATAACCGTTTCGAAAATGGTACGTTCGCCATCCTGTATCCATTGTCCCATAGAATGCAAGTCCGTTGTAAAATCGACCGAGGCGGGGAAAATGCCCTTGTGTTCCTTGCCTTCGCTTTCGCCGTACAACTGTTTCCACCATTCAGCAACATAATGCAGTTTCGGGTGGAAGTTAACCAGTATTTCTATTTTCTTGCCGGAGCGATACAGCTCGTTACGGACGGCGGCATATTGTGCGGCCGGGTTTTCTTCGTACGGCACGTGCAGGCCGCAGGCTTCCTGCATGCGCAACGCTCCCGCCACCAACCGGCGCACATCAAAGCCCGCACAAGCTATCGGCAGCAAACCCACCGGCGACAACACCGAAAAGCGTCCGCCGATATTATCTTCTATCACAAAGGTTTTATAGCCCTCTTGGGTAGCCAGCGTACGCAGGGCACCGCGGGCTTTGTCCGTAATGCACACAATCAAATCTTTCGCGGCCGCTTTGCCCTGCTGTTCTTCCAGCTGGGTTTTCAGCAGGCGGAATGCCAAGGCCGGCTCGGTTGTCGTGCCCGATTTGGATATGGAAATAATGCCAAATTTCTTGCTTTTCAGCAACTGCTGCAACTCATACAGATAATCCTCGCCGATATTTTGCCCGGCATAGACAACCACCGGTTTCTGCTGTTCCAGCCACGCAAACGAGCCGGACAACGCATCGATCACCGCCTTTGCGCCCAGATAGCTGCCGCCGATACCGATAACGACTATCACTTCGCATTGTGCCCGCAGCAGCGCGGCGGTGTCTTCTATATCCTTCAGATGTTCTTCCGTAATTTCTGCCGGCAAATTCAACCATCCCAGAAAATCATTTCCCTGTCCGGTACCCTTGTGTAACATTTCCTGGCACTTGGCTACTTCTGCCTTGTAATCCGCCACTGCTTCTCGCGAAACGAAACCATACGCTTTGTCAATCGTCAACTTAATATCCATACACATTCTTTCCCTTTTAAGAAATCCTTGATTTCTTCGGGCGGAAAGATTCCCGGGTTAATTGTTAGTAATTTATTTTGGCCAACTGCACTTGTTCACCCGGCTTACGCCAGTTTCTCTGTCAGTTTTCTGATTTCTAATGTTGGCGAGCAACGTTTATACAAGATATTGTACACTGCCTCCACTATGGGCATGTTCACATGAAATTTTTCATTCAGTTCATAAATACATTTGGTTGCATAATAGCCTTCTGCTATCATTTCCATTTCCATTTGGACGGTTTTTACCGAATAGCCTTTGCCTATCATGCTTCCGAACAAACGGTTTCTGCTGAATTTTGAGTAAGCCGTTACCAGCAGGTCTCCCAGATAGGCAGATTCGTTTATGTCGCGATGGCCGTGATGTGTGGCGTATGAAAAACGGTTGATTTCCTGAATGGCGTTGGAAATCAGGACGGCCTGAAAGTTGTCGCCGTATTTCAGGCCGTGGCAAATGCCGGCCGCAATGGAATAGATGTTTTTCATGACGGTGGAATATTCCAGGCCACGTATGTCATCGCTTATGTTGGTGTGAACGAAAGGAGTGGTCATGCACTGTGCCAGTTCGCGCGACTTATCCCTGTCCTGGCAACCAATGGTCAGGTAGGAAAGCCGCTCCAGGGCAACTTCTTCGGCGTGGCACGGCCCGGCCAGCACGGCTATGTTCTCCATCGGAACTCCGTGCACCGTATGAAAATAGTCGGAAACAATGATATTTTCACCCGGAACCATTCCTTTTATGGCAGAGACAATGATTTTTTTATTGAGTTTGCGTCTCAGTTTCTTTATGTGTTGTTTTAAAAACGGCGATGGGATGGCAAAAATGAGGATATCGGAGGTTCTTACCAATTTGTTTATATCGCTGGTAAAGGTGATTCTGCTGGTATCAAATTTCGTGGCAGTCAAATACGACGGATTCTTGCTCAACCGGATAAATTCATCTATCTGATCTTGACGGCGCATATACCAGTTAATGGATTCTGCATTCGTCAAAACGATTTTTGCTATGGCAGTGGCCCAGCTTCCACCCCCGAGTACAGCAATTCTTTTATCAGTACAATACATTATCTGTATACGTATTTTTGGTTATTTAATTTTCCTCTGCCGTTTCTTTTTCTTTCTGATTAGGTTTTTCCGGTCTCATTTGCGGAAAAAAGAGAACTTCCTGAATAGCCTGCTGTCCGGTAAGCAGCATGACTAACCTGTCCATTCCGATACCCATGCCCGATGTGGGCGGCATGCCGTACTCCAATGCACGCACAAAATCCATATCGATAAACATGGCTTCATCGTCGCCCTTCTCGCTCAGGCGCAACTGTTCCTGAAAACGCTCCAGCTGGTCAATCGGGTCGTTGAGCTCAGAGTATGCATTTGCCAGTTCTTTGCCATTTACCATCAGCTCAAATCGTTCGGTCAAATCCGGATTGGAACGGTGTTTTTTGGTCAGCGGGCTCATTTCTTTCGGATAATCGGTTATGAATGTGGGCTGGATGTAATTTCCTTCACATTTTTCTCCGAAAATCTCATCAATCAGTTTGCCTTTGCCCATGGTGTCGTCTATCTCTATGTGCAATTGCTTGCAGACATTGCGCAATTGGGCTTCGTCCATTCCCGAAATATCGATTCCCGTAAACTCGCGGATGGCATCAATCATGGTTACTCGTTTGTACGGCGCCTTGAAATCAATCAGATGTTCACCTACTTGGACCTGAGTGGTTCCGTTCACGTCAAGACAGATTTTCTCAAGCATTTTTTCGGTAAAATCCATCATCCAGTTGTAGTCCTTGTAGGAAACATATATTTCCATACACGTGAATTCCGGATTGTGTGTACGGTCCATGCCTTCGTTACGGAAGTTTTTCGAGAATTCATACACGCCCTCAAAGCCGCCGACAATCAGACGTTTCAGATACAGTTCATCCGCAATGCGCAGATAAAGCGGAATATCCAGCGCATTGTGGTGTGTGATAAACGGGCGGGCCGCCGCGCCTCCCGGAATGGACTGCAAGATGGGAGTTTCCACTTCCATGTAGCCGTGCGCGTTGAAGAAGTTACGCATGGACTGGTATATCTGCGTGCGTTTCCGGAAAGTTTCCTTCACACCGTCATTTACCACCAAATCGACGTAACGTTGGCGATAGCGCTGTTCCGGGTCTTCAAAAGCATCGTAGGCAACGCCGTCCTTGTATTTGACAATGGGCAACGGGCGAAGCGATTTGCTCAATACAGTCAACTCTTGTGCATGAATGCTTATCTCGCCCATCTGGGTTCGGAAAATAAATCCTTTTATGCCGACAAAATCACCTATGTCCAACAACTTCTTGAAAACGACGTTGTACATTTCCGGCTGCTCCGGGGTGTTTATATCGTCGCGGCTGACATAAACTTGGATACGCCCCCTGGAATCCTGTATTTCCACAAAGGAGGCTTTACCCATGATACGCCGACTCATCAGACGCCCGGCAATGGTAGCCGGCGTCCCTGTATCTTCATCCTTGAAATTTGCCTTAATATCTGCTGAATAGTGTGTGACTTTGTATTCTGCCGCAGGATAAGGTTCTATGCCCATAGAACGCAACTGCATCAAGCTGTTTCTCCGAATCGCTTCTTGTTCATTCAGTTCCATTTGCAATCGTTTTGTTGAAAACGGCAAAGATACAAAAAAGGATTTATTTTATTTTATTTTCAACAGAAAAAGTGTGTTTCTCATGTGTTCAACAGACAGTTTTTGCAGCCGGCAATTTATTTCTTGCCGGCCGGTTTCGGTTTGTGATCGGCCGCACCGTGCGCATCGTTGACAATGCGGGCCTCTTTGTCTATCTTTTTGAAAGCGGCGCGCAGTTTGTCCGGATCTGTTTTCTGGGGATCGTACGTAACGGCAACGCGCTGTTCTTTCAGGTTGACATCCAGTCCGATAACTCCTTTTTCAAAAGCAATGTTCTTTTCCACCTTGTCTACACATCCCTGACAATCCATCGGAACGCTGAACACAACTGTTTCACGATTGGCTTTCTTTGCGGCAGCGGCACTTGGCAACTCGAATGCCAGAAAAGCCAGCAACATAATACATACAAATTTTTTCATAACAACTTGTTTTAGCTTTGTTTATACATAAAGTCAAAGTTCTTTCTATTCGGTTTTTTTCCTGTCGCGCCACCACGAATGCATGCGGAACAAATCGTAACTGATGGTCAGAGAGCCACGCATGTGGGTCATGTTATATTCCAGAATCTTGTCGACAGAATCGTCATCGGGGAAAATGTCGCGCTGGAAAATATCCTTGAAACCGGCATACACGCGCAAGCCTATGTTGACACGCTGATACAATTCACGTTCGTATCCGAATGTGATGCCTGCATCCCATTTGGAAGTAAAATTCGAAAAATCCATGCGGGTAACATCAGATGGCGCTTGAATAACCACATCCACCTGGTCGGGTTCGGAACCCGTATAACCCAATTGCGGATCGGTTACAAAAGTGGTGCGCATAACCCATGCCCCGTAGCCACCGAACAGAATTTTGTCTTTCCCGTTCGCGAAAACGTATTTGGCATACAAGGGAATTTCCAGCATGGTGAACGACATTTCCATGGTTGCCTGCCCGGAGTAATATTGCTTCAAATAGCCTGTAACCAGTCCTGTTTCCGAATCCAAGCTCGGAGCAAAAGCCAACTGATTTTCCACCAAGGCATCTGCCGCCATTTCCACCGTCTTGTAATTGGCTTCCAAACCCAAATCCCAGCCGGGAGCCAACGAAAAGGAAGTCCTTGCGCCTATGGACATATACATTTTCGGATATGGGCGGAACACTTTCGGGATATACTCCCATTTGGTAGGCAGAGCGCCACCGATATCCGTGCCGATTTGCACACCAAATGCATTAAAACTGAGGTTGTTCCACAAACTTTCGGCCAAAACGACCGAACTGAAACAAAACGCTCCCAACAACATTACTATCTTCCGCATAATCCTAATAATTCAATTGAACATTATCCACATACATCAAGCTGCCCGCTTCGCCTTCCAAGTCATCTCCCTTGTAACTTGTGCTATAAGCCACATGGATATGGGT
>CAYUYS010000016.1:6595-16248 GCA_964449415.1 uncultured Paludibacteraceae bacterium
CGGCAGCACCACTGTAATGCAGCAAATGTATCTCTATGGAACCTTGGTCCGTGCTTCCGCCCGGCTCATAGTATATGTCCGTTGTCAGCGAAACAGGCTTGGCCGTGAAGGGGATACCGAAATACGTCATTTTCTTTGGTGTACTCATTTGGCTGATATTCATTTTGAAATAGCCCAAGAACAAATTACCGGCAGCAAAAACACTAATTACTGGGGCATTCTTAGCTTCCAGCCTTGCATACGTATTACCATTTGCAGTAGCCTTGGTCAGCAACGTAGTGTAACTGTTGTTAGCACTGGACCAATCTCCACCCGGCGTGGTACTATTTGTCCAGGTTTCCAGATCGCTGTTTTCCAATTGGGGTTCATACGAAACAGCAATGGTCCAATTGGCCGTATTCGTACCGTCTTCCGAAGTTATGCTGAATGATTTCTTATAATTATCCGGGTCGAAAATCGTAGAGTTGCTGATGGCATCAAAGTAGAGCATAGTGCCGACCGTGCCGGTCAGCGCACCCGACAAGCTTGCACCAGTCGACACCGTGGCAGTTGCCCTGAACGAGAGTGCGCCGGAGCCTGTTTCGGTTACACTTATCTTCACAATTCGGTTAGCCTGGTCAATCACAGGATTAATTGTATATCCGGAAGTCACGTTGGAAACCGTGAAGCCGGTCAGCTCTGCCGCATTGCTCTTTTCCGGTGACAAGTCGGCCAGTTGCAATGTCCATGTGTTTGTCGTTGATTCATCCTGCGACTGTATCGTGATGTTGTGCGTATCGGAAACCGAATTGAACGTAATCCAGTTCTGAGTTATATCCGTACCTACTATGCTTGCCTTGTAAGATACGGCCATACTGGCTTGTATTTGCAGCGGCATATCGCTTGAATAATCCGTAATCTGCACGGTAACTGTTTTGGCTGTTTTGTCAATGATTCCGGTCGTGTTGAGTGTCAGCTTGTTGTTCGGCGTTGTTTTCTGTGTCACGACAAAACTCTCCACATTGGCTTCCGTATTCAGCGAACCGGCAAATATCAGCCGGATGCTCCAGGATTTTTCCGTGCCGTCTTCTGCTGTAATGGTAAAGTCTTGCGTGCTGTTGATGTCATCGAATTCATACTCTTCCGAGAAACCGGTAACCGTTGCATTTTCCGAAACGCTTATTTTGCATTTCAGTTTCAGCGGAAACAAGTCCGAGCCCTCCTCAACAGGAACCACTATTTGTCCAAGCGAACTTTCTATGTCGATGTTTTCCACATCAATCTCTATATTGGCAGGCGAAGTGCTTAACAAAGAGAAAGTGAGCACTTCGGCTTCGGAGTTTTGCCATTCGCCCAATTTTACTTTCCACCATTTTTTCAAACTATTTTCGCGGTCGAAGATATAGAATGTATGGACATCGTCCATGGTGTTGAATGTCAATGTATCGCCGGCGGTAAATCCTATCATTTCGCTACCCTCCCTTGTGTCGAAATCAAGGGTGAGTTGCAAGGGCAGGGAAGGCTGATAGCTACGTGTGGTTGTCGTGGGGTTTTTTACCACAACGACCATCTGATTCTCCACAGAGTCTATGTCCGTCCGCATATACTGGTTCGTTCCCGCATTCAGCAGGTTCACCTGCAGCGATGCCGCATCCACGTTCAGGGCATACAGTTGGTCGTTGCTCAGACTACTGTTTATTTCGCTGTATATGGGATAACCCACCACGACAGAAACCTCCCAATCTTGTGTTGTTCCGTCTTCGGCCATCACACTCAGTGTATGCACATCGTCTAAGCTCTGGAACTCCAGATTATCCTCCACAGTCGTGAGCAAACAAGCGCCATCCGATACGGTTATGGTATCCGGCACGACCGAGAACGGGAAAGAAACTTCCGGTGCGATAATCTGAACCTTGCTCCTGGAAGACACAATGTAGGCGGAATCCGAAACGATGGCATTGGTTGGTGAATAGGATTTTATGACAAAGTTAACGATTTCCGCGCCGGAGCTACGTGGCTTTTCCTGCAGTGCTATCGTCCATTCGCGCACTTCTCCGCTTTCCGCAACCACGTAAAAGGTCACTTCTTCATCCTTGTCCTGAAAGACGATGGATTCCTGCTCTATCAGGATTTTTTGCGTGGCATTGTTCGGACTGATAACAGCCGAAAATGCGATACACGTGTCTTTTACATAGGTTTCGAACGCTATCGGGATATAAATGGTGGATACGCTGTCGACAATCTGCGGCTCGTCCATGGTAAGCCCTGCCGTGAACACGCTATCTACCACAAATCCGCTCAGCCCCGTGTCGCTGGACAGTCTGCTCAATTCCACACACGACGCACCCAGCAACACTGCCAACACGCCCATGCCCGCAAACAGCTTCTCGAAATTACCTTTTAATGTAACTACAAATTTTGTTAGACTTTTCATACTTTCCCAATTAATCACCGACAGACGGAAGCAATTCCTATTCTTCCCGTTCCAATGACCAGCGGAAACCAATGTAGATTTTCCTGCCATGTATCGGTCCCCAAACCATTGTAGCATCAAACATCTGACCAAACGGATCGGCTGCACCGACTATCGGATTTGACTGCGCAAAATTACTCAAATTTTCAGAACCGACGTAAATCGACCAGGTTTTAAAGTATTTTGTTATCTGTGCATTTAATATTATATAAGGGTCAAATGTCTCATCCCAAGCCGCCACTTCTGTGCCATCTGTCTCTGAAACAACATAGTAGGTATCCGGCAGGCGGCCGCCCCCGTTGAACTGGGCCGTAAAGTCAAATTGCCATTTCTTCAGCGGCGTCTGATAGGAAACAGTGGCCAGACCCTTGAAGCGGTTGGTCAGCGGCTTTTCGCGCAAACGGCCCTGAATGGTTGTTTTTACGTCCGTCAGACGGTAAGCCAATGTGGCCGTAAAGCCTTTGAACACTTCCATATTGGCTTCCACTTGCGCATTGCTGGCATAGGAGCGGCCCGAAAGGTTGGAGAAAATGACTTTGTGCGGATCGGTGTCCATATCCACGACAATCTGGTTGATGAAATCCGTATAATACCATTCGGCCGACAAGGTCAGCTCGCGGCTGGCAATCGGGATGTAGCCGGTGAGGCTGATGCCGTAGTTCCAAGCATTTTCCATTTTCAGGTCGTCGGCAATCTCCAGCACACGGCTGCTGGCCAACAAGTTATTGTTCTCTGCAAGCACTGCCGGCGCGCGATAACCTTTGCCTACCGAAGCCCGGATATGGAGAAAATCCCACGGATTGTATTTCACATTCAGACGCGGTGTCACAAAAAAGCCGTACAGGTTATGGTAGTCGGCGCGCAACCCGCCCAGCACAATCAGCTTGTCATTCCAGTTGAAGGTATATTCGGCAAATGCACCCGGCACTATCTCGTTCCGAAGCGTTGTCTGCATCGTATCCGTCAGCAAGCTCTCCGCGTATTGGTCAAAATTCAGGCTCAGACCTGTGCTGAGTTTGTGCCTGTCGGTCCAGCTGGTCTGGAAGATAGCGTTCAGATAAGCATTCCATTGGGTGCCGTCATACTCTTTGGTACCATACACGGCATGCTGGCTGTGCCATGTGGCATTGGTTATGATGCCTATGCTGGTGCCGCTCTCCGAGTCAAACACATAGCCGTTCTTTACAAACAGTTCGGCCCGGCCGGTTTCTATGTCAATGCGATAGGGATCTTGGAAGGAACTCAACTGTCCGCCGCGCCGGTTTTCGTACAGTCCGCGGGCAAGGATTTGTCCCGTATAGTTGCCTTTCTTCACATACCACCGGTCTATCAGATTGTATTGCGCCACGCGGGGTATGTCCAGGAAGCCATCTTCGTTGTGATCCCATTCGGCAAATTCGTCGGAGGCGTGCAGCATAATGCCTGTGCTCACATACGGATTCACGTCGAAGGCTGCCAAGGCGTTCAATTCGACACGGGCGGCATCGCTGGCAAACAGATTGACGGCCACTTTCTCGCTCGTCTGCGGCTTTTTATACTCCACATTTATCTGGCCCGTCAGAGCCTCGTAGCCGTTCAGCACCGACGATGTGCCTTTCGACACCTGAATGCTTTCCATCCACGGGCCCGGAATATATCCCAAACCGTAAGGCGAAGAAATCCCCCTGAAATTGGGAATGTTTTCCGTCAGCATTTGCACATACTGGCCGGAGAGCCCCAGCAGGCGGATTTGCTTGGCACCTGTGGCCGCATCGCTGTAGTTCACATCGACCGATGCATTGGTTTCAAAGCTCTCGGAAAGGTTGCAGCAGGCGGCCTTGCAAAGTTCATCGCCCGTGATTTTCTGCGTATCGAACACCGACACACGCGATTTGGCCAACGCCACCCGACGCGCGGTAATGTCTACTTCGTCCAGCTCCAGCTCCGACCACAACTGAATGTGCAGCGGCTCATGTTCCCGAACCACCACCGTGTCGGAAACATACGACACAAAGCTGACCACTACCTTATCGTGCCCATCCAAGGGCTCGAGCGAAAACTGCCCATCGGCATCGGTGGCCACACCCACCTGAGTGCCGGCCCAATACACATTGGCACCCACCAGCGGAGCACCGGTTTCGTCCACAACCACGCCCCACACATGCGCTTTTGCCGCAACACACATGCAGCAATACAATATTGTAAAGATAAAATGTTTCATTGTTCTAATAACAGGTTTTTGGTTTTGTAAAAAGCGGAATAATTGGGCATTCCCTCCTTTCGGGGAAGCCTCGGAAAAATGCCGGGAACAAGCCTCCCGGCGGCAAAAAACCAACCTGTTAAATGAGCCAGATACAGATGTACGGCAACCGGAATTGTCCCGGAAGCCGAAGCGATTCTGCTACAAAGGGAGTGAAAAGCACCGTGCCCGACAAATCGACATCGGACAAGGCACGAAGGGAATCCAATGCTGGCAAAGCCGAAAAAACGGACAACTCGACTGCCGGCGGAATGGGCTGCTCATACTTGACAATGGCATTGTCCAACACCAGACGCAACAAATGGCAACAACTTCCCGCATGGTGATTCCTATCAGTACAAGCCATATCGTCCATGGCGGAAGGCAGCTGGTCTTCATGACAAACCTCCTGCCCGTGAATAGCCTCGCAAGAACGGGAAGCCACCTGCTCTATGCCGGCGTATTCGCATGCCGCACAGCAAAAACGCGTCAAGTTCCAGCCCGCACCGGCCAGCAGGAAGTAAAACGCCAATACGACGGCAACCGAATATGTCCTTATCTTCTTGAGCATGCGCCGCAAAGATACGTTATTTTTTTATTTCCAACAAAAACATTTGGTTTATGCCGTTTTAATATTTACTTTTGCCCGAAATCCTGAAAAAATAACATTGTTCACCGTATGAAAACGATCCGACTAACTGCCGGCTGCATTGCACTTGTGTGTATCCTGCTGGCTGCATGTACGCCCCAATCACATCAGATAGAGACAGTAAACCACAGGTTTAGCGACACCATACCACTCGCACAAGGCCTGCCCTATTGCCTGATCGTTGATTTTGACATTGATTTTCCGGCCTCCGGCCCAAATGAAGATGCATTGCAAACCATCCAACGCAGCCTGCTGAGCACCTTGTTTGACGACAACTATACCAACCTGCCCATTGAAGAAGCTATCCTGCAATACAAAAATGACTTAAGTATCGAATACAGGCTCGACAACGAACCCCTTTTGTCCGAATTGGAAGACGATGAAACCCTACACAGCATGCTTCACAACGAACACACACTGAAAGGCTATGTCATGTTCGACAGTGACCGCATTTTCTCCTATGCCGTGGAGCGGTTTGTGTACATGGGTGGTGCACACGGCATCACAACCCGCATGTTCTGCAATTTTGACAAGGAAACGGGACGCATGCTGCATGAAGAAGATTTGTTTGCCGGAGACCAAACAGCGGAACTGACCAACCTACTCATCCAGAACCTGATCCGGCAGGAAGGCGTGCAGTCGGCAGACGACTTGGAGGCCGCCTCCTATTATGTGGCGTCCATAAAGCCCAACAACAATTTCTATATTTCGGACGAAGGAATCAATTACGTATTCAATCCGTATGAAATTGCGCCCTACTATATGGGCGAAACCACCGTTCTCATTCCGGCCGGCGATCTGAAAACCATCCTGCATCCGAGCCTGAAGATATTTTAACTTTCCGGCATCCAACCCGAAGAGATACTGCATAATCTATCAATACACTGATTATAAAGCAAAAACAATATTCAAGAACAAACAGAAAAGACATGTAATGTATACAAAAGCATAAGAAAAATATTTAAACTTTCTTACAGGGTTTTTTGTGCGAATATTTTTCGTATATTTGCAGCATATTCGTGAATAGCTTTTTTTTCATGTATTGATGATGATTGAGTTTTTAAATGAATGATGTCCACCGCGTAAGTCTGATTGACTTTCGTTGGTGGATTTTTCTGCGTCATAGCTATTTTCGCTGCAATTTCATATCAAAAAAAATATCCGCATGGAAAAGACCCTTTTAATTTTAAAGCCGTCTGCTATCCAGCGCGAACTGGTCGGCACTGTGCTCCGGCGTTTTGAACGCAAGGGCTTGCGCATAGCAGGACTCAAAATGATGCAATTGACCGATGCCCTGCTCAACGAACATTATGCACACCTGAAAGAGCGTCCGTTCTTCCAACGCATCAAAGACTCAATGATGGCTACACCGGTGATAGTCTGCTGTTTGGAAGGCAAGGAAGCCGTGCAAGTCGTACGGAAAATGGCCGGCGCAACAAACGCATGCCATGCCGAACAAGGAACCATCCGGGGTGACTTTGCCTTGAGCATGCAGGAAAACATTGTACACACATCCGACTCCGTAGAAAACGCCGCCACCGAACTGGCACGCTTCTTCGCACCGGAAGAAATTTTTGAATATTCCCAAAACGCTAATTCATTCTTATACGCAAACGATGAAGTATAACAAACTACACATCAGATGGATATGCGCCGTATTTGCGTATATCCTTGCCATCCAAGTTCCGAAGGCGGAGCTTGTAGAAATGTCGGGCTATTCGCTTGAGATTCGTCACGACACATTGTTTGTCAGCGGCGACTCGCTTCATGTACCCAGCGACCTGATTGTGGTACTCGACGACCAAGCCAACCTCTACCAAAAGCTGTTTCACGACGAGACGGATGACCTGATGGAAGACCATCCGGCGGCCGACTTGTACAAAAACATTTGGACCCGCGAACGCATAAACGCCTACAACACGCCGATAGACAGCCTTCCCGACTCCGTATATATCAATTGCCGGGAATTCTGCTTGCCGGCACAAGGGTATATCACATCCAAATTCGGCCCGCGCCGCTACCGTTTCCATTACGGCACGGATGTGAAAGTGCAAATTGGCGACACGATCCGTTCGGCCTTTAGCGGACAGGTACGCATCATTGATTACGAAGCAGGCGGATACGGACACTATGTAGTGGTGCGCCACGACAACGGATTAGAGACCGTCTATGCGCACTTGTCCAAGGTTTTGGTGGACGAAAACATGCACATCGCTTGCGGCGAACCGATCGGACTGGGCGGTAACACCGGACGATCCACCGGTTCACACCTGCATTTTGAAACGCGCTATTTGGGCAATGCCATCGACCCGGAACTGATTGTCGATTTCTCGACCGGCAACATCAGGAACGACCAATACCTGATAGCCAAAAACACGACATTCAAATACTACGAGAAACAAAAAGCCTTGGCTGCAGCCAAATACTACACTGTCCGTCGCGGCGACAACCTGAGTGCGATTGCACGGCGTTACGGCACCAGCGTCAAAAACATTTGCAGGCTGAGCGGCATCAAGGCAACATCCGTTTTGCGCGTCGGGCAACGGCTGCGCATCCGCTAAACTTCCGTGCACGAACCAAAAAAGACGGCATGAATTCAATCGTGCCGTTTTTTCATATCCCTTTGCGAATGCTAATCAGCGAAAATCGGCTGCCACATCCATGAAGTTCCGAATGACACGATAGGGAAAGCGGCTGTAATCGTCACCGTTGGAATCGACAATGTATATCTTGCCAGCACCGGCATTCTCGGCCGCCTTGATGCCCGCCGGAGAATCTTCAAAAACAGCAATGTCGTACATAGGCAGACCTAACTTTTCGGCTGCCGCCAGAAAAATGTCGGGTGCCGGTTTGCCGCGGTAGGTGCCGTCGTTGTAGACAATCCGCTCACGCGGAAACCACTTGGCCATATCCAGATGCTCATAATAAAAATCCATGTTCTCCACACCGACCGACGAGCCAATGGTAAACGGGATGTCCCGCCGGCGCAACCATTCAAAAAACGCTTCCGCACCCGGAGCAAACTCCACACAGTCGCGGCACAAGTCCTGATAAATCAATTCTTTCTCCACCGCATAACGGTGCGTCTCCTCGCGCGACAGCACACAACCGTAAATGGCGTGCATGATGTCGATATTCGATTGGCCGTATATTTTCTGCCGCTTCTCCTCCTCGCTGAAACGAATATGCCGCCGTTCCAAGAAAATGTCAAATGCCCGGCTGTGGAAATGCGTGTCCCAAAACAGGGTGCCGTTAAAATCAAAGATAACTCCTTTCATAACAAACCTCCTTCCTGCATAAGTGGGCTGTAGCGCACCCTGACATCGTCAATCAGGGCAAACAGCTCGTCCAGTTTTTCTGCACGCAACAAGGCTATCCGCGTTTCCCGAAAATGCGGTATGCCTTTGAACACGGGCGTGGCCGCCAAATGGCGCCTGCTGTGCACAATGCCCTTGCGCTCGTCGCCCAGCCATTCTATGCTGCGCAACACATGCTCTTTGAGCAAGTCGATTTGCCACGAAAACCTGTGGGCCGGCATACGCTCGCCGGTGGCCAGGAAGTGTTTCATTTCTTGGAAAATCCACGGTTGCCCGATGGAAGCCCGCCCTACCATGACCGCATCCACGCCATAGCGGTCGAAACACGCGCGGGCACGCTCCGGCGTGGTTACATCGCCGTTCCCGATAATCGGGATATGCATCCGCGGATTGTTTTTCACCGCGCCAATCAGTGTCCAGTCCGCCTCGCCCTTGTACATCTGGGCGCGCGTCCGGCCATGAATGGCCAAGGCTTGGATGCCGCAATCCTGCAATTGTTCGGCCAAGGTAACGATGATCTTGTTATCCTCGTCCCAACCCAGACGGGTTTTGACCGTAACCGGCTTGTGAACGGCACGCACCACCGCACGCGTAATTTCCAACATTTTCGGAATGTCGCGCAACAGGCCCGCACCGGCTCCCTTGCCCGCCACCTTCTTGACCGGACAACCAAAATTCAGGTCAATAATATCCGGATTGGCCTGCTCGGCAATACGCGCCGCCTCGGCCACGGCCGCCGGCTCCCGGCCGTAAATCTGCATGACCACCGGCCTTTCTTCCTCGTAAATGGTCAGTTTCTGCTCCGTGCGCTTCACATTGCGCACCAACGCATCCGCCGAAATAAACTCCGTATAAACCATATCCGCGCCGAAGCGTTTGCACATCAAGCGGAACGCGGGATCGGTAACATCTTCCATCGGAGCCAAAAACAAAGGATAGTCAGGAAACGAGATGTGGGCTATCTGCATAAGTTCTGAGTGATGATTTCCGGCCCGCAAAAGTACGATTTAATTTGTA
>CAYUYS010000017.1:0-2441 GCA_964449415.1 uncultured Paludibacteraceae bacterium
CAAACAAGCGCAATATGTGTAATAATTGCCGATGGTGAGCGGATAGGCGTTTTCGGAATGTGTTCTGTGTGCGCGGAAGGTATTTTTCGGTACATGTACAGTTCCGTGCATTTTTCCCGAATAATCCGAAGATGGTGGTATGAAAAAAAGCGTTTTTTGCTGTACGGCGGTTCGCAATAATTTTCGTATCTTTGCGGCCGTGAAAAATAAATACAGTCAATAATTCTAATTTCAAACTATCAGTTATGCAAATTGTTGAGATTCATGCAAGAGAAATCCTCGATTCGAGAGGCAATCCAACCGTAGAGGTTGAAGTTCGTACCGTATCCGGCGCATTTGGCCGTGCCGCCGTGCCGAGCGGCGCATCCACCGGCGAGAACGAAGCCCTTGAGCTCCGCGATGGTGACAAAAACCGTTATTTGGGCAAAGGCGTATTGAACGCAGTGAAGAATGTAAACGAAGTGATCGCTCCCGCCATTGTTGGTATGGACGTTTCCGACCAGGTAGGCATCGACAAAGCCATGATTGCATTGGATGGTACGCCAACCAAATCGAAATTGGGTGCCAATGCCATATTGGGTGTTTCGTTGGCAGTAGCCCGCGCAGCTGCCGATTATTTCGGCATGCCTCTGTATCGTTATATCGGCGGTGCAAACGCAAAAACATTGCCTGTGCCGATGATGAACATTATCAACGGCGGTTCCCACTCGGATGCTCCGATTGCATTCCAAGAGTTTATGATTCGTCCGGTAGGTGCTCCTTCGTTGCGCGAAGGTCTGCGCATGGGTGCCGAAGTGTTCCACAATTTGAAAAAAGTACTCCACAAACGCGGCCTTTCCACCGCAGTAGGCGACGAAGGTGGTTTTGCTCCGGCCTTGAACGGAACGGAAGATGCCCTCGATTCGATTATCGAAGCCATCGAGGCTGCCGGCTATGTTCCCGGCAAGGACGTTATGATCGGTATGGACTGCGCTTCGTCCGAATTCTACACTGATGGCATTTACGACTATACCAAATTTGAAGGTGAAAAGGGTGCAAAACGTACCTCCAAAGAGCAAGTGGAATACCTGAAAGAGCTGGTAGAGAAATATCCTATCGATTCCATCGAAGACGGTATGTCTGAAAACGACTGGGAAGGCTGGCAGATGCTTACGGCTGCCATTGGCGGCAAGTGCCAGCTCGTTGGCGATGACTTGTTTGTTACCAATGTGGAATTCCTGAAAAAAGGCATTGAAATGGGTTGTGCCAATTCCATTTTGATTAAGGTAAACCAAATCGGTTCGCTGACCGAAACGCTCGATGCCATCGAGATGGCGCACCGTGCCGGATACACTTCCGTAACTTCGCACCGTTCCGGTGAAACCGAAGATTCGACCATTGCCGACATTGCCGTTGCAACGAACTCCGGCCAAATCAAAACCGGCTCGATGTCCCGTTCCGACCGTATGGCCAAATATAATCAGTTGCTCCGCATTGAGGAAGAACTCGGCAACGAGGCTATTTACGGTTACCAGAAAGTTTACCGCAAATAAGCATTTCAGCCTAAGCGCTGGAAGCAAGAAACCGGTTCCACAAGAGCCGGTTTTTTTTATTTGCCTTTTAGAAGAGTAGGAGAGGGTACAAAAAAAGTTGCCGCAACTTTTGCGACAACTGTTTCACGGCGGAAAGTGAGGGATTCGAACCCCCGGTACAGTTACCCGTACACCGCATTTCGAGTGCGGCCCGATCGACCACTCCGGCAACTTTCCAAAAGCGGGTGCAAATGTACGAATTAAAATGGAAAAATAAAAGAAGGCGGTGCAAAAAAATGTGCACCGCCCGATGTTAGCAACAATTTTTCTGTCGGATTACTTTCCACACCTTGCATTCAGAGCTTCTACCACCTCATCGGTTATATCGTATCCATCCAAGGCATACATGATGTTGTCGTTTGCCGTATTGCTGATAATCATCTGGTAACGTTCGTCCTTGTTGAACTCTTTCAGAAAAACGTTGATCGTATCGCGAAGACGTGCACTCATTGTCTGTTGCTGGGTCAACAATTCTTCGGTGAGTTGCTGTTCCAGTTCCTGCAAATCCTGCTGCTTCTTCAGCAATCGGTTGTGTTCCTGCTCTGCGCGTTCACGGCTCAGGAAAGCATTGTTTTCCAGTTTGCGTTGGAATTCCTGCATTTCGTTTTGCAGCGAACGGGCCTTGACATTCAGGGTAAGGCGCGAATCTTCCTGTTGTTTGATCAACTCTTCGTTTGCATCCTTCGAGAAGGTATATTTCAACAGCAGCGAATCGACGTTAATGTACGCTACGCTAAGCCTACCGCCTTGGATTGTATCGTTGAAGGTTGCATAACTGGTGGTTTTACTGTTTTTCAGACTGCCGAACAGAATGAAGAGAACAATAATGGCTATTGCAAAAATAGCATTCAGAACGAGTAAAATCTTATT
>CAYUYS010000017.1:2541-16143 GCA_964449415.1 uncultured Paludibacteraceae bacterium
AGAGAACAATAATGGCTATTGCAAAAATAGCATTCAGAACGAGTAAAATCTTATTCATGAGTATTTATTTATAAGTTGCTTACATCTATGTTGTTCTTGTTTTTAATGCCGGCTTCCCGATCTTGCGACTGTACGCAGCCGATTCCTTTTTGCTGCATGTGTTTGTTGCCGCCCACATGTATGTTCGGAAATTTCCTGCTCTTTGTAAAGAACACCCGAATTCCCAACAAGGCAACTCCCAGCAGAACTAATACGAATACGGCAATAAAAGTTTGAATCAGCATATTTACTGCGAGACTTGAAAAACCGCACAAAGATATAGTATTCTGTCATAGTTTATGCCTTAGTAAAAGCCATTTTAAAAATAAATGAGTATTGAAAAATGATTTTAACGCACCCGGACGAATATGTTAAAAAAAGTGTCCGTTTTGTGTTCGCCGCCGGTGCTTTTTTATCGGAAGGAAGAATGGGTTTCCATGCGATGCTGCTCCATAGGGAAAACCGGAAGCATTCACAGGGAGTTGTATGAAAAATATTCCCGAAACAATCTGAAATCAGTCGTTCCGGGAATAATGAATGCCTGTTTTTATAGGACTATTTTGGAACATCGAATTTTACGACTACCGACGACAATGCCGGTACGGTCATCGGTTGTCCGGTGTCTACAGTCTCATTGCTCAGGATATTCCTGCCGGTAGCTTGGTAAAATTCCGTTATTTCCTCGTAGTTTTTCCATGGAACAACTTTGGCTTCGTCCGAAGCGTTCAGAAACACAAAGACTGCACCTTGGTCCGTATAGCGGAAATAGGCATAGGTGTTGTCGCGTGAGAGGAAATGCATGGTTTTTCCTTCGTGCAGGATGGGTTCGTTTTTGCGGAAATGCAACAAGGTGCGGTAGTGCGTGAACACATCCTGCTGCATGTCGTTGCGTTGTGCGGCATCAAATAGGTTTACAGGATCATTTGGCCACCCTCCGGGAAAATCCACCCGCAAACCTCCGTGCCCTTGGCGCTGGTCTTTTGAGAGGAAACGGAGTTCTTCGCCATACAGCATTTGAGGCACTCCACGCATTGTCAGCAACAAGGTAGCAGCCAGTTTGGCGCGTTCCGGACTTTTGTCCATGACCACATCGCCAATGCGTTCGGTATCATGGTTGCCCGTAAAGACGAGCAGCCGGCGTGCATCGCGATACAGATAGTCATCGGCAATGGAAACATACACTTTGGTGAGCCCGCCGTTCCAGCCTTTGCCGTTGTCGCTGAGTGCTTGGCACAGGGCTTCCTGCGTCGGAAAGTCCATCACGGATGGGAGGTTTGAATTGAAGCCGTCTTTGTTGTCGGCATCGGCTTCCCAGTAAGCAACTTGCGATGCCGGGCGTGTCCACACTTCTCCGACAATGTTTATGTTCGGATATTCGGTTCGTATGGCCTTGCACCACCGGCTCATCGGAATTTTTTCGTTGTAGGGATATGTATCGACGCGCAGGCCGTTCAGGTTGGCGTATTCGATCCACCAGATGGCCCATTGGGTGAAGTATTGCAGCAAATCCGGATTGTCCAGGTTCATGTCCGGCATGGATGTATCGAACCAGCCGCTTTCCATGAGGTACAGGTCTTTTTTGCTTGCGTTGATGTCCATGTTTGCGGAGAACATGAAGTTGCTTTGGGTGTATGTATCGAACTGGTGTATCCAATCCTGATAGGGTAGGTCCTGCATCCACCAGTGGGCCGCGCCGCAGTGGTTGGGCACCATGTCCATGATGACTTTCAGGCCGCGTTTGTGCGATTCTTCCACAAAAGTCTTGTACAGTTGGTTGTCGCCGAAGCGCGGATCTATGTGATAATAATCGGCGCAAGCGTAACCGTGGTAGCTTGATGTCGGTTCGTTGTCAAGTAGCAGCGGCGTGTTCCAGATGGCGGTTGCACCAAGGTCTGCTATGTAGTCCAAATGGTCGATTATTCCCTGAATATCGCCGCCGTGCCGGCCGAAGAAGGCTTCGCGGTCTGTTTTCTCAACCGTATTGTCCGTTTGGTCGTTGGTTGGGTCGCCGTTGGCAAATCGGTCAGGCATGATCAGGTAAATCACATCAGAAGCATCGAAACTGTTGTTGGCGGCGGCCTGTTGGCGACGTTCTTCAATCAGGTAGCTGTATTTCAACTTTTTGCGTCCTTTCTTCAGGAGAAAAGTGTATGTTCCCGGATTTTTCACATCCACTTCAACAAACAGGTAGTTCGGACTTTCTGCATTGCGTACTTTGTGTATGGTCAGGCCTGCTTCCTGCACGGAAACTTCTGCATCTTGCAGGTTTTCTCCATAAAACATAATGGTCAGCGGCGTGTGCATACCTGTCCACCAGCTGAGCGGTTCTACTTTCGATATGGACTGTCCGCAGACCAACAGCGAGCCGAACAGCGCACTGCACATGAGGAAAGATAATCGTTTCATACGTTTTTATTTTTATCGTTTGGTGTATATCCGAAATTGCCAAGGTTTTATTTCAAAATCCTGTTCGGCGGCCAGCTCAACAGTTTGCCCATCAAATGCGGTGTATGTTCCTGCCAGTTCGCCCATTTTGCCGGTTATGTTTACCGGTTCATTGCTGAAGTTGAACAGGGCAATGACTGTGTTGTTGTTTTGTTGGCGAATACATGCGAATATGCTATTATTTGTTTCGTTCATATCTATTCGCGACATTTTTCCTCCTTTTTCATTGCTCCAAAGGGCGGGATTTTCTTTTCGCAATTCGTTCAGTTTTTGATATAGTGTGAATTGCGAAGCCCGGCTGTTGATAACTATCGTATCTTTTTCGAAGAACCTTAAACGTTTGTTTGAACCGTATTCTTGGCCCGTATAAATGAGCGGCATTCCCGGTACGATATACGTAAAAGCGGCCATGGCATCGGCAGCATCGCCAAGCCGTTCGAATTCCGTTCCGTTCCAGGAATTTTCGTCGTGGTTGCTGGTAAAGTTCATGCGTATGGCTTTGGGACAGAAGGTTGTGTCTGTTTTGGTGAAATAATTCCACAAGTCTTCCGAGTTTTTGTTGCCTTGTGCCACATCGTTCATCAGATGGTGCAGTTCCCAGCCGTAATACATGTCGAATGCCTGTTCGGTATGCTCCGGCAACTCCGCTTCGGCGAGGGTGAACAGATCGGGCCTGTGTGTGCGCAGCTCGCTGAACGTGTTTTCCCAGAAATCGGTCGGCACTTCCATGGCTACATCGCAACGGAAACCATCTACGCCGATGGTGTCAAGCCACCAATACATGCTTTTTTTCATGGCTTCGCGCATATCCTGGTTGTCATAGTTCAGTTCGGCAATGTCGTACCAGTCGTAATTTACCACCAGATTTCCGAGCGAGTCGCGCATGTGCCAACCTTCGTTTTGTGTCCAAGGGTGGTCGGGTGCCGTATGGTTGGCCACCCAGTCCAGAATAAGCTTGAATCCCAGCTCATGGGCTTTGTTCAGAAAGGTTTCGAAATCGGCCCGTGTTCCGAACTCCGGATTGAATGCGCAATAATCCTTGATGGCATAATAGCTGCCGAGTGTTCCCTTGCGCTCAAGCACGCCGATGGGTTGTATCGGCATTACCCAGATAATGTCTACGCCCAGATTTTTCAGGGCAGGAAGCTGTGCCGTGGCAGCCGCAAATGTGCCTTCCGGTGTAAATTGGCGCATGTTCAGTTCGTAGATGGTGGCCTTATACGCCCAATCCGGGTGGGCGGCCGGTTGCTGTTTTTGGCTGCAACTGTTCCACAACAAGGTTGTCAGTAAAAACGAATACAAAAAAACGGTCGTGCGTTTCATAAGAATGATTTTTGTAGATGAGAATGATGGTATGCTTGTCGCTTGTTAGCGTTTCATGATTTTGTGCATGGTTCTTCCTTCGGTGGTTTTCACTTCAACCAGATACATGCCGGCCGGACAAGCGGCCAGTTCAACAGTCGGCGCGGTGGAACGCAACACACGCGCTCCCTGCAAGTTGTATACGTTTATTTCGACTATGTTTCCGCTTGTTGTTATGAAAACGGGGCCTTCGGTGATGCTTGGATAAACCCTGTTGTTGTTAAGTACAGTTGTTTCTATCCGGCTTGGTTCATCGGGCAGGTCGGGCAATCCCGGCAGGTCTTCTATTTTCCGGTCGGTATAAATGCGCACTTCGCCGGGAGTGAGCGTTATGGTCATGTCGGTATTGGTAACGGTTAGCGACTCGTCGGAAAGCAACTCGTACCATTCGCCGGTTTTCGGGAAATTCGGGTTGGTAACGGCCTCGTCTGTCGCTTTGAAATTGCCGATTACCACCATGTTCAAATCATCGTGCGTCAGGGCAATCCGCCTGCCTTCGTCCCAGTCGCTTAGTGCAATGTTAAGCTGGCATTCTCCTTCGTTAAAGGCATTCGGATAGCGTTTCCGCAGATTCAGGATTTTGGCCGAAGCCAGATATGCCGTGCGGCGTTCGGCGTAACGGCTGTACCAGATGAAGCCGCTGGGCTTTTCTTCCAGGCGGATGGATGAATCGGAATCGCCACTTTGTACATCATAGCCGATTTCGCCAAATTCCCACAGCATTTTGGGGCCGGGAATCAAGGTGGCAAATGCAATGTTTAACGGCACACGCGCCAGGCGGGCCACAGAGTCGGTGGTCAGGTCGCCTGCGCCCCATGTTTTGGCTTTGTAGAAGTTGCGTTCTTCATCGTGGCTTTCGGCATAGCCTACCCAATTGTACGGCGTTGTGTACATGTCCGAAAACGCGCTGTATTCCTGCCAGCCCATGGCGGACTGCGAGAACGCGTTGTTTACATTCTTCCACATGTACATGCCTTTGGAGGCCAGTTCGTTTTCTTCGTCGCTGTTGCAAAAATGTTCCAGAATGAACATGATGTCCGGATTGGCCTCTTTGGCTGCCTCGTAGTATTCGGTCAGGTAGCTGATACGGTTCGCATCGTAGTTGCCTGCCGTGGATTCCGTGGATACCGTTTGGGTCAGTCCCTTGCTCAAGTCGAGGCGGTAGCCGTCTATGCGATATTCATTTATCCAATATTGCAGCATGCGTTTGAAGTGTTCCCGTACGATGGTTTGCGAATGATCGAAGTCGTGGTAAACGCTGTAGGGATGCGGGGCGGTGACATTGAACCAAGGATTTTCGTCCGTAGTGCAGTCGTTCTGGCTGTCCCAATACAATTTGGCAAACGGATGGCTTCCGGTAGCGTGGTTCATGACCACATCCAATATGACTGCTATGCCGCGTTTATGGCATTCGTCTATGAATTGTTTGTACTGTTCGGGCGAACCGTATGCTTTGTCGGGTGCAAAATAGTGGTTTGGGTTGTATCCCCAACTGTTGTTGTCATCAAATTCCTGCACAGGCATCAGCTCAACGGCGGTTATGCCCAAATTCTCTAAATAATCCAACCGGTCTATGGCGGCTTGCAACGATTGCTCTTGGGTGAAGTCGCGTAGCAGCAATTCGTAGATGACCATGTTTGTTTTGGATGGCATTTCAAAGTCTGTTACTTCCCACGCATATTCCGGTTTGTTGATTTGGAATGTAGCCACGAGTCCATCCGTTTTCCCTGTGGGGTAGGATGGTATGTCGGCATAACGTTCGTACTTTTCGTTGATCCATGCGTCCTGCTGGTCGAGTACCAATTCCGTATAGGGGTCGGAAATCCGGATGGTGCCGTCTACTATGTATTGGAAGCGATACAGGCGGTCGGCATCCAGATTCTCCAAGGTGTACCACCAATAATCGCCATCTTTTTTCAGCTGGTAGGTGTTTGACTGCACCCAGTTGTTGAAATCACCGATGAGAAAAACATTTTCTTTGTTCGGAGCATACAACACGAAAGTCACTTCGGAGTCGCTTGTGATATTTATGCCATCGGTTGTTCCGGCTGGGCGTGTTGCTGTCGTGGCAGCCTGTGGCACACACACGTAGAGCGTATCGGCGGCAGTTTGTTGGTCGGCGGTTGCCGTGGCTATGATTGTGTAGTCGCCTGTTTGCCCGAATGTATATTCGCTGGTCAGGGTGGTGGAGGAGGTGGCTGTCTGTATGGTTGTGCTGTTGACAGACAAGGCTATGTCGGCTGTGATGGAGGTATTTACGATAAATTCGAGGCTTTCGCCTGCTTCCACTTGTTGGTTTCCGTCGGGTGCTGCAAAACTGATGTTCAGGCCTTGTTCGTATACATCCACAAAAATGTCTTTTTCGCCATCGGCTTTTCCTTCCAGATAGTCGGTTGTAGAACCGGACTTGGGCTCTCCGCTACGGAACACGAATGCCAGTTTTAAGATGGTTTCCCCTTCGGGTACGCCGTAAAATTCCCTTATGGATGGTGTGATGATTAGTTGCCATTTGTTGTCTCCCATGGAAGTCAGTTGGCACTTGTCCGTATTTACTCCCCAGTCGGCAACGACGTATTTCCAGTCGGAATCCGTTTTGCTTTCGGATGTGATGACGCCTGTGTGGGCGTATACCGTGCCGGTGTAATCCTTCAAGCCTGCTGTGCCCAATGCGGCATCGAAGATGACCTCAATGCTGCCGGCATCTTCCGTAACAAAAGTTGGATTTGTGGTGACAATCTGCGATTTTCCTGATATGGAGATAACCGACAGAAATAAGCAAATAAGTACGGTGTTTTTCATAATAGGTTGTTTTTTAGGTTTTTGTTTTGATACAAGGGGTTTTATCGTTTCATTTGAAAGCATTCAACGCATCCGAAGGCCGGCCGGAGGCTGTGAATGCTCCCATGTCGTAGGCCGACCAGCCGAGTGTGTCGTAACTGGCCGGTTTCCAGTTTCCATAAACCTGTGGTTCCCAATAGAATACGCCGACACAGTTTTCTATTTGCCTGATTTCATCCATGAATTCCTGTAGCACTTGTGCCGCCAACGACTCGTTGTATTGTTTGGTGCCGACTTCGCACACCATAACTTTGCAGTTGTATGTGGCGGCCAGTGATTTGATATGTTCCACAGCCAGCGAGTTCATTTCCTGCCAATCCTTGTCCGGATGGGTCTGCGGATAGTGCGACAGTCCGATCATATCGAATTTGCCGTTGGCGTTCTTGAAGTTTTGGAACCACCAAGCGTTGTCTTCCCAGGCGTTGTCGATGTGTACGATCACGATCGATTCGGGGAAAATGCTTTTGGCGGCATCGTATCCTGCATTGTGCAAGGCCGCATAATTTTGCCAGCCGTTTTCCATGTCGCCGTTGTCGTCCCACAATTTTCCATACGGCCAAAGCATGCCGTTGCGGGTTTCATTCCCTATTTGTATCCACACGGGCGTGATGCCTATTTCCTTCAAACCGGTCAGGATGTCGCTTGTGTGGGTTGCTACGGCTGCCTTGAGTTGGTCGAAGGTATAATTGTTCCATGCCTCGGGAATGTCCTGGCGGCTCGGGTCGGCAAACCAGTCGCTGTAATGGAAATCAATCATCAGGTTCAGGGCTTGTTGTTGTGCCCGCCGGGCTTTGAGCAACACGTCGGCTTTGTCGCACAGGCCGTATACCGGATCTACCCATACGCGCAAACGTATGGCGTTCATACCGATTTCACGCATGATGGCGAAACAGTCGGTTTCCGTACCTGCCGTATTGTAAAATTTTACGCCATCTTGTTCTTGTTCGGTAATCCAGCTTATGTCGGCTCCTTTGGCAAATTCATTCGGTGATGCAAACTCTAGGGAAGGTTCTGTTTCCGGTTTGTTGCAGGCCGCCAGTGTGATGGCCAGCATGATGCAAGTGAATGTTTTTTTCATATTGTTTTTTGGATAGAAGGGTTGGTTTACCGCCGCTGCGGATTTTTTTGCAGACAAGAAGCCGTTCAAGGCTTCTTGTCCTGTCAGTGTTATTCGGTATTTTCGAATATTTGCCGGGCGTTAGTCGCAAACGGTAGTTGTTCGGCCTTTGAAGTTCTCTATGGTATCTTCCACTGTTGCGCTACTCAGCGTGCGGTTGTCGATTGTATTTGCACAATCGGCACCTTCTGCTATTGCAGCCAATTCTTCGTAATCCCAGCTGGCATTCAGGACATATTTGTATCCGCCGCTTACCACGCCGGTAGTTTCGGCTGTCCATGTGTTACCAGATCCTTTTGTCATAGGCGTGCCATCTACGCTCCAGCCGTTGAAGTCGCCGACCACGTATATAACATCTTCGTCAAGCAGTCCCTCGGGAGCGGTGGCTGTGAACGTAATAGTCTCTTCTTGTACGTTGCATGGAGATGCACCGTTTTTCCATTGTGAAGAAACAAGGCAAACCGGGGCGCTTTTGTCCGTAAATGTCAGGTCTGACTCGCCGGAATAGCCGGCTGCGATGGTAACAGCACCTGTTTTGACGGTCCAAGATGCGGAATCGCCTGTCTGATACTGCCAGTCGAATTCACCGGCGTTTGTCAATTGCACGGGTTTACCCTGCAAAGTATCACCGTCCATCGGAACAATTACTTGATACCAGCCATCCCATTCGTCTATCGGTTCCATCCGAAGCATGTCGTCAGGGTTCTCAGACCAATTGTTATAACTTCCGGCGAATACGATGTCGTTACATATTTCGCCCTCAAACTGCACGGCAATTACAAAACTGCCGTCCACTGCTTCCAATGCGGGATAGTCCCTTTCAATTTCGGGCACAACAATGCCGCCGTCGTCGTTGTCCTTATCACATGCGCTGAACACGGACACCATAGCTGCTACAGCAGCCATTACTACATACTTTTTCATAATTAATTGATTTTTAAAGTTAAACATAAAAGTTGATATGGTTGATATATGTTAATATCCGGGATTTTGTGTCAGATTGCTGTTTGCCGTAATGTCCGAATAGGGGATAGGATACAGGTTGTATCTTGCATCCAGATCTACGACGGCAGCGCCTGAGTTTGCTCCGCCTCTTCCTTCCCATGTGCGTGTTACGCCTTCTCCGGCAAACTGCCCGAATCGTATCAGGTCGGAGCGGCGGCGGCCTTCGCAGTAGAATTCCCTTGCCCATTCATCCAGCAGAAAATCTTCTGACAGGGTAAATGGCTTCGTATTGTTGGCTCGGTCGCGCAAGGCTTGTATGGCTTCTTCTGCAGTGCCGTTTACGGCAGTGCCTCCTCTGAAAACCGCTTCCGCGTATGTCAGGTAGGCTTCCGCAACGCGCATGAGTGGAATGTCTGTGTCCGGGAAATCCGGATCAACGCCCGTCTGGCCGTCGGAATAGACACCGGTCCATTTGCAGATGGCCCAACAGTCGTTGAATGTGGAACTCTGGTTGCCGAGAAGGCTGCAAGAGAATCCGGTTGAATCGACACTCTGGCAGAAAATGGCGCGGTCGTCACCGGCCAAGGTCGGAATCAGGTTTTCATCGCCTTGAATGCTCGCTGCTTCGCTCTGGTCAAAAAACATGTATACCAACTCGGGCGACGAACGGAAGCACGACCACGAATCGGATGAGCCGTATGGGTTCATACCGGCATCCCGGAAGGCACATACCAAATAGCGTGCGCCACCCCAGCTTTGTATTTGGATGCCGTCTTGGGCTATGGTCAGGATAAATTCACATTCCGAACCGTTGTTATCGTTGTCACCCATAAACATGTGTTTGTATTCGGGAGCAAGGGTATAGTGGGAGTTCATCACTTTGGCGGCATATTCGGCAGCCTTGTCCCATTGTGCAGTTCCGGTGTAGACTTCCGCATTCAGGTAAAGACGCGCCAACAACAGGCGGGCAGCATTCTTGTCCACGCGGTAAAGCGATAATTTTTCATCCGGCAGGTCATTTTCAATGTCCAACAGTTCGGACTCCAACCAGCTGTACAATTCTGCGCGTGTCGTCTGTGGCGGAAGATCCATGGATACGGTTGTGGTGAAAGGTACGTTGCCGAACAAGTCGAGCAAATGATAATAGTTCAGTGCGCGGATAAAACGGACTTCGGCACGTTGTTGTTGGGTCTTGTCATCGGAGTCCGTGGCATTGTCCAGAAAATGGTTGCACAAGGTCACGTCAAAGTTCAGGCGGTTGTACAGCAACATGACGAACTCGTTGGACGAAGTCCAGGAAATGGTCTTCAAATCGGGCACGCCGGCATCGTTCCAGATCCACCAGCCTTCGTCGCTTGGAAACTCGTTCAGCACCCACATGACGCGGTAGAATGCGGAATAGCCTTCATCATCGGCAACGATGTCGCAATCACCGTCCGGGCCTTGCTGACCGGTAAGGGCAAGGGTAGAGTAGCATTTGATAAAAACAGCGTCCTGATCGAATATTTGTATGGTATTCGGGTCGATAGGCACCGTGTTCAGGTCGTTTATACATGATGGCAGCATACAAGTGGCCAAGGTATAAAATATCAGTTTTTTCACGAAATTGTTCATAATGTTGTTTTCTTTAGAAGGTTTGACTTAAAATTCCACACTAACACCAATAATGCCGGTCAGCGAACGCGGATAGATGTTGGAATCTATGCCGCCGCTTACTTCCGGATCAAGTCCGGAATAGCCGGTAATGACGAATGGATTCTGTGCCGTTATGTACACGCGTGCCCTGACTTTCGGTTTGTCGAACGTGTATCCTAAAGTAATGTTGTCGCAACGCAGGAAGGATGCGTTTTCAACAAACAGATCCACCAATTGTCCTTCCGAATAATCTTCGCGATGGAATGGTGCGCTTCCGCTCAGGCCATAGTACATGTTGTATGCGTTTTGCAGCAGGCTGTGGAAGCCTCCGTTCTGATTCTGATACACCATGTTGTACGGCACCCACTGGAGGTTGTCGCTCAGGACGTTGTTGTATACGTAGTTGCCAATGCTGGCACGCAGCGAGAATCCGAAGTCAAAATTGAAGAACTGCCATTTGCTCGTAAGTCCCAATGTGCAATCGGGCGACGGGCTGTGATAAAATATCTTGTCATCTGCGGTGATTTCGCCATCGTTGTTCTGATCTATGATCTGGTATGATCCGTTTTCATCGATATATGTTTCATACACGTAGAACGAATAGGCCGGGTATCCAACGGCATGCGCTTGCACGGTTTTGTTGTTGCCTATGCTTCCGGTAGCGATGTAGTAATTTTCACCTTCGCCGGTAGTCAGTTCGGTAATTTCATTTCTGTTCCAAGTGGCATTGAAGCCCAGATCCCAGCGCAGCGTCTTGGTGTCGATGGCTACGGCGTTCAGCATGAACTCCACACCCTGATTGGTCAGCGAACCGACATTGCTGACTACCCTGTTTTTGAAGTTTGACTGTGCCGGCACATCGACCTCATTGATCAGATCGGTGGTCAGCCGGTAGTAGTAGTCGATGCTACCGGTAATACGGGCATTCATAAAGCCAAAATCAATGCCGGCATTGTACGTGGTGGTTTTTTCCCAAGTGAGTTCCGGATTGTATTCATTGGGACGGTATGAAGTATAATAAATGTATTCTCCGTTTTCATCCTTTTCTCCCAAAGTATAGTAGGCATGTTCCTGGCTGATGACGTATACGGGTATGTACGGATAGTCGCCTTGCAGCAAATTTTGTTGTCCGGTAATACCGTAGCCCAGACGGAGCTTTAAGTCGGAGAGCCAGTTTACATCTTGCAAGAAAGATTCTTCCTTCAGTTTCCAGCCAAATGCGGCGGATGGGAACAATCCCCAACGGTTTTCCGGAGCGAAACGCGATGAACCATCGGCACGCAAGGTTGCCGTAAGCATGTAACGGTTCGAGGCAATGTAATTCAATCTGCCGAAAAATGAAACCAGATAACTTTCGGTTGCCCATTCACTGTTGTACAGGTTATAGGCCGTGCCGCGCAACGACTCGTCGTTGTTCGTATCCGGATAAGTGCCTTGTCCTTCCGATTTGCCATCGTTGTAAAAATGTTGCCACTCATATCCTAACATGGCATCAAAATGATGTTGTTGGTTGAAGTCCTTGTAATATTGCGCATAGGCGTTGAAGGCCAGGTTGTATTTGCGTTTCTCCGTATAGCCATCCCAACCGTAATAGTGGTTGCTGTAGGAGTAGGGAGATATGACGGTGTTTTGGATACCGTATGAATAATCGGCACCGAAATTGGCATGCAAACGCAAATCTTCGAAACCGTGAATCTTATAGTCTGCCTCTATGTTTCCCACAAACGAACCGGCTTTGGAGCGGTCATCGGTTTGCTCGAGCGTGGCCAGCGGATTTGCCGTTGTTTGTGCATTGGGTGTCAGCGTCCATTGGTCATCGTTGTAGTTGGCCGGACGTGTGCCTTGATAAAAGCCGCCGAACAAATCCGTAGGGTCGTCGTAAATCGGTTTTGTCGGATCCATCGACAATGCAGAGCCAACCACGCCACCGTCGGCAAAACGGTTTGTAATGTACATGCCTTTTGTGTTTAGGTTAAATGACAAATGTTTGTCGAAGAACGTCGGACTGAGGTTGACAGAGGCCGTGTAACGCTCCATCTGAGAGGTCTTTATAATACCGTTCTGCAGTGTATAGCCTACCGAAACCCGATAAGGCATGTTTTTGGTTCCGCCGGCAACGCTGATGTTGTGGTCGGTACTGATAGTGGTGCGGTATATGGCATCTTGCCAGTCGGTGTTTTCCTCACCTAATGTAGCCATGGCTGCGTCGGTAAGGAGGCCTTGGGCGTACAGTGCATTGGCGTAGGTACGCAGGTCGTCGCCACTCAACACTTCCAGACGGTTGGTCAGTATGCTGGACGATACGTTGCCGTTGTACGAAACCTTCGGTTTGCTGCCTGTCGTACCTTTTTTTGTGGTAATGATAATCACACCGTTGGAGGCACGCGAACCGTATATCGCCGTTGCAGAAGCATCCTTCAATATGGTCATCGTTTCAATATCGTTCGGATTAACCATGGATAAAGGATTGGCAACACCTTGTATTCCTTCGTTGTCCATAGCCAAACCATCGATAACGATGAGCGGGTCGTTTGACGCATTCAACGATGAGCCTCCGCGGATGCGGATGGTAGCTCCGGCACCCGGAGTTCCGCCATCGGTTGTGATGTTAACACCGGCTACCTTTCCCTGCAACATTTCCTGCATGTTGGTATTCAACCCTTTGTTCATTTCATCCGGTTTAATGGCCGTTACCGAACCGGTGGCATCGTTTTTTTTGACCACACCATAACCGATCACAACCACGTCATCCAAGGCTTGCACATCTTCCAACAAAGTTATGTTCAGATGGGTTTGTCCTACAACGGCCACCTCTTGGGTCTGATAACCGATGTAACTGATCTGCAGTTTGGCATTGGGTGCTACTTGCAGCGTGAAATTCCCATCATAATCGGTAATCGTACCGTTCTGTGTCGACACTTCCAACACGGATACCCCAATGAGGCTTTCTCCTGTTGCATCCTTTACGGTACCGGTCACTGTGATAGTCTGTGCAAACACACTTGTATATCCCACCAAAAAGAGCGATAACAAGGCTGCACGCGTGTTTCGATAAAAGATCTTCAGTTTCATGAGTACATCTAGTTTTTAAGAAATTAACGTATAAATTGAGCGTTTATGATTTTATGATATTTACTTATTGGTCGATTTAAATTTTAGAATAAATTATATTGTTCCGGCTAATACGCCTATATTGTTCCGGCTAATACGCCTATATTGTT
>CAYUYS010000018.1:0-16035 GCA_964449415.1 uncultured Paludibacteraceae bacterium
GCCATCCGAGCTATTTTTTAGGAGAAATCCTGCCGGATTATGAAAAAATTCATTCGACCAAGGGGTGGTAAAAGTTGGGCACCAATGATTGTTTTTTGTATTTTTGCGCCCTGATGTTACGTGTCAAAAAAATATACATCTACATCCTCAAACAGTTTCTGGGACTGCTGGCAGTCACCTTTCTGATTTGCATTTTCATTTTGTTGATGCAGTTTGTTTGGATGCATGTTAACGACTTGGTGGGGAAAGGTGTCGGCATAGTGGTGTTGGCCGAGTTTTTTCTTTATGCGGTTGTATCGGTTACTTCATTGGCCTTGCCGCTGGCTATTTTGCTGGCCTCTTTGATGACTTTCGGCAATCTGGGCGAAAAGTCTGAACTTACCGCCATGAAAGCTGCCGGCATATCCTTGTTCCGCATCATGCGCCCGCTTATGGTGTGTATTTCGTTTATTTGTATCGGCGCTTTTTTCTTTTCCAACTATGTGGTACCGGTTTCTGAAAGTAAGTTGTGGACGTTGATATTTTCTCTGCGTCAGAAGTCGCCGGAGGTTGACATTCCGGTCGGCGAGTTTTACGATGGCATACAAGGCTACAATATTTATGTGCGTGAAAAAGATTCGAAGCAGAAACTGTTGAAGGACCTGATGATATACGATTTTTCTAATGGTTTCAACAACGCGACCGTTATGGTGGCCGATTCCGGACGGGTATATTTCACCAAAGACAACAAGTATTTGTTGCTGGAACTGTATAACGGAGAGAGTTTTGAAAATCTGAAAAAGCAAAATGTGGCAAATGCATCGCGCAATATCCCGTATCGAAGGGAAGTTTTTGAAAACAAAAAACTGTTGATCGATTTTGATTCGGAATTTAACCGCTTTGATGAGTCATTAATGGCCGACCAGCATATCAGCAAAACGGTAGTGGAGTTGAAGCAATCCATCGATTCGGTTACTGTTGTGGCCGAGCGTCGGGTCAAAGACCAAAGCAGTGATATTATTTGCAACAATTATTTTGGGCGAGAATCTGAAAAAAACAAGATATTGGAACCTGTGTTTTCAGGCAAAGTTTCACGGCAAGACTTGGATTCGATTTGGAACAGCATGCCGGTCAGCGACCAAGCGGCAGCTGTGCGCCAGGCCGCGGAATCGGCTCGCCGCATGAATGACAAGATTGCGTACAACAAACTTTTGCTGAGCGACTCCATTATGTATATACGAAGGCACGAAATATACATGCATCGCAAATTTACCTTGTCGTTTGCGTGCCTTATTTTTTTCTTTATCGGAGCGCCGCTGGGCGCAATTATACGCAAAGGCGGCTTGGGAGCACCGACAGTCATATCGGTTGTCATGTTTATTTTTTACTATATAATAGACAATACCGGCTACAAAATGGCCCGCGAAGGTGTGTGGACGGCCTTTGAGGGCATGTGGCTCAGTTCGGCCGTACTGTTGCCGATAGGGATATTTTTAAGCTACAAAGCCGCTACAGATTCTGCGCTGTTCAACCCCGATGCGTGGGTCAAATGGCTCCATAAGGAAAAGGAGAAATGCAGACAGCAGGCAGACAGGCTGCGGCATTGGTTCGAAAACAAATTCAAGAAATAAATGAAAACAGCTATGAAACTGGACTCCATTGAGGATGCAATCGATGATTTCCGCGAAGGAAAATTTGTGATAGTGGTCGATGATGAAGATCGTGAAAATGAGGGTGATCTGATTATTGCGGCAGAGAAAATAACGCCGGAGAAAGTGAATTTTATGTTGAAGCATGCGCGTGGCGTGTTGTGTGCACCCATAACGGTTTCGCGGTGCGAGGAATTGGAATTGCCTCATCAGGTATTGGACAATACATCCGTGCTGGGCACTCCTTTTACGGTGACAATTGACAAGCTGGAAGGTTGTACAACAGGCGTTTCTGCTGCCGACCGCGCCGCCACCATTCGGGCCCTGGCCGACCCGGCGTCCAAACCGGAAACCTTTGGCCGTCCGGGACATGTTAACCCGCTCTATGCACAGGAAAAGGGCGTTTTGCGCCGGGCCGGACATACGGAAGCCTGTGTGGACATGGCCCGCCTGGCAGGTCTCTATCCGGCGGCTGCCCTTATGGAAATAATGAACGAGGATGGAACTATGGCGCGTTTGCCGGAGTTGCGTGAGATGGCTGACAAATACGGCTTCAAACTCATTTCCATAGCCGACCTGATTAGCTACAGGTTGAAGCAGGAATCGTTGGTGGAACGTGGCGTCGAGGTGGATATGCCGACACAGTACGGACATTTCCGCCTGATACCTTTTCGCCAGAAAAGCAACGGTCTGGAACACATCGCGTTGATTAAAGGTGACATTCAGGAAGGCGAAGCGGTTCTGGTACGCGTACACTCTTCGTGTGCCACCGGAGATATTTTCGGTTCCATGCGTTGTGATTGTGGCGATCAGTTGCACAAAGCCTTGCGCATGATTGAACAGGAAGAGAAAGGGGCACTTGTATACCTGAATCAGGAAGGGAGAGGAATCGGACTGATGGAAAAAATGAAAGCCTACAAACTACAGGAAGATGGAATGGATACCGTCGATGCCAACCTTTGTTTGGGACATCAGGCGGATGAGCGTGATTATGGGGTCGGCGCACAGATTTTGCGCAGTATCGGCATAACCAAAATGCGGTTGTTGACCAACAATCCGGTAAAACGCGTCGGCTTGGAATCTTTTGGCTTGGAAATCGTCGAAAATATTTCCATCGAAATAGAGCCGAATCCCTACAATGCTTTTTACATGGAAACAAAGAAAAAACGAATGGGACATAATTTGTACAAAATATGAAAGCGTTGATAACAGGAGCAACCGCCGGATTTGGTTATGCTTCCGCAGTGAAACTGGCGGAATTGGGTTATGATGTGATTGTAACCGGACGGCGCGCAGCGCGCCTGACACAGTTGGAAAACGAAATAAAGGCCCGTTATGCGGTCGACGTGAAGACCTTGTGTTTCGATATACGCGACCGACAGGCATGCGAGCAGGCGTGGCACAGTTTGCCGGAAGCGTGGCAGCAAATAGATGTTTTGCTCAACAACGCAGGATTAGCAGCGGGAGCCCATCCATTCGACGAAGCCGATATAGCGGATTTTGAACGCATGATTGATACCAATGTAAAAGGTCTCTTGTATATGTCGAAACTGGTTGTGGAAGGCATGAAGCAACGCGGTTGTGGCCAGATTGTCAATATCTCTTCCATTGCCGGTGTCGAAGTTTATCCCAACGGCAATGTCTATTGTGCGACCAAACATGCCGTAAACGCAATTACCAAAGGCATGCGCGTGGATTTATTGCCATACGGCATCAAAGTCAGCTCCATTTCTCCGGGAGCAGCGGAAACGGAGTTCTCTCTGGTACGTTACAAAGGCGATGCGGCCAAGGCCAAGGCTGTTTATCGCGGTTTGGAGCCTCTGATAGCCCAAGACATAGCCGAAACGCTGGCATTTATTGTTACAAGACCTCCGCATGTCATGATTCATGATATTTTATTAACACCTGCCAGACAGGCAAACAGCACGATTTACAACCGGGATTAGTTTTTATTTTGTGTTTTAAAACACAAATGCTTTGTTTTTGTTTTGTTTTCAGAAAAAAATAATTAGCTTTGCCAATCACTTATTTTCACAACACTTATTCTTGAACGATTATGGACTCACTTGAATTGCACAAGGATGCTCGCGACGCTGAAACAGAAAAGCTCGAACAACAGACGGAACAAATGGAAACAACAGGAGTGGAATCAGCAGAAACTGCAGAGCCGATGGAAGGCGAAGAATCGGCGGTGAAACCGAAGAAATCTACTCCGACCAAGGAAGAATTAGTTGCAGAGCTGCAAACACTTATCAATCGTCAAGTAGAGGAAATAAAAGAACAAGTAGAAAGTCTGAAACAAACCTTTTACAAAATATACAACGCGGAACAGGCCGCAAAAAGACAAGCCTTCTTGGACAATGGCGGCACTGAGGAAGAATACACCCCGGTAACAGACGAAACAGAACAGGCCTTTAAGCGTCTGCTGGCAGAATACAAAAAGCGGAAAGCAGAAGAAAATGCGCGGCTGGAACGTGAAAGAGAGCAGAACCTGTTGCAAAAACAACACATTCTGGAACAAATGAAGGCCCTGATTGACAACAATTCAGACATCTCAGCCAACTTACAGGAATTCAAACAATTACAGCAAAAGTGGAAAGAGACGGGAGCCGTGCCGGCAACACAGTCTACCGCTTTGTGGAAACAATACAACCTCTATCAGGAACAGTTCTACGATCTGGTAAAAATCAACAACGAATTTCGCGAATATGATTTCAAAAAGAATCAGGAAGCGAAAAACACCTTGTGCGAGGCTGCCGAAAAACTGAATGAATTGCCCAATGTGGTGGAAGCATTCCGGGAATTGCAGAAATTGCACGAAGAATGGAAGGGCATAGGGCCGGTAGCACGTGAATTGCGTGAGGAAATCTGGGCGCGTTTTCAGGCAGCTTCGGCCGTGATAAACAAGAAACATCAAGAATATTTCCGGGCTTTGCATCAAGCCGAAGATGAAAATCTGCAAAGAAAAACCGCCTTGTGCGAGAAGCTGGAAGCCATTGATTATGCCACGCTGACCAACTTCAAGCAATGGGAGGAAAAATCGGCGGAAGTGATGACCATTCAGGCCGAATGGCGCACCATTGGCTTCGCGCCACACAAGGTGAACAAGCAGATTTATAGCCGTTATCGTGAGCTGTGCGATGAATTTTTTGGCAAAAAGTCAGCCTTCTATAAGGAAATAAAAAGCGAATTGGCGCAAAATCTGGAGAAAAAACGCAACTTGTGCGCACAGGCAGAAGCGCTGAAAGACAGCACGGATTGGAAAGAGACTACCGACAAACTGATTGCCTTGCAAAAAGAATGGAAAACCATTGGCCCGGTTGCTAAAAAATACTCGGATGAGGTGTGGAAGCGTTTCTTGTCGGCATGCGATTATTTCTTTGACCGCAAGAAACAGGAAGCTCCGAACACTGCCGCAGAAGAGCAGCGGAATCTATCACTTAAAAAAGAGCTGATTGCCCGGATTGAACAGTTTGAGCCTTGTGAAACAGTGGAAGAGTCATTAGCCGGCATTCGTGCCATCATAAATGAATTCAATGCCATTGGTTTCGTTCCATACAAGGAGAAGGACAAGATATACAAGCAGTTTCGCGACGCAGTGGATAAGCAATTTGACGCGTTGCATATAGACAAGGCTTACCGAAAGTTGGATACGTTCCGTACAAATTTGCAGGATATGCAGGCACAAGGAGAAGACAAACTCCTTGACGGCCGCCGCAAGCTGCTTCGAGTTTACAACAATCTGAAAGCCGAAATTGCTGTCTGTGAGAACAACATCGGTTTTTTCTCCGCAAAGTCGAAGAAATCGGAACACATGCTCCGGGAAATGGAGCGCAAAATCAATTCGTTAAAAGAAGAATTGCAACTGATTGAAGCCAAAATAGGGCTGATTGATGAGAAACTGTAACGAAGAGCCATCCGATAGCCGGGTTGTATGGCTTTGACAGTCAGTTGTAAAGAAAGAAGGAATTTATTGTTTTTTAAACTCTAAAAATATAAGTATCATGATTAAGACAATCACATTCAATGAGCTGAGAAAGGTGAAAGACAGCCTTCCGAGCGGGAGCATGGCCAAGATTGCAGAAGAACTTGACATGGATGTAGAAACTGTACGCAGTTATTTTGGCGGGAAAAAAGCGAGCGGCGAAGGCTTCCATATAGAGCCGGGCCCGGATGGAGGTCTGGTGATGCTGGACGATACCAAGATTCTGGAAGTCGCGTTGCGGATGGCATGGGAGAACAAATCCATGTAACTTTCCTTTTTCCTCGAGCAGACAACCCGTAGCAACTTTGGCTGCGGGTTTTTTTCATAAACAGACGGCGCTGCGTTGTTTATCGCTGCAAAGAGAGAAAAAGGGCTGTTTGTTGGTTGCACAAAAGCCATTATCTTTGCATCGGTCAAAAAAACGGGGGCGGTGCCTTTCCGGCAGGACAGTTGCCCGTAATTGCGGTTATGAAAATAAAGTGGCATATAATGAAAAACCTTTTCGCATTACTTTTGTCTTGTATGACAGTCATTTCGTGTACGGGACAGACCAAATCGGAGACTGCGAACGTACGGTATTTGACAAAAGCAGAATTTCTGACGAAGATTGTGGATTATGAAACAAATCCCGGCGAATGGAAGTTTCTGGGCGACAAGCCTGCGATTATAGATTTTTATGCGTCGTGGTGCGGCCCGTGTAAAGCTATTGCGCCCATTTTGGAAGAGTTGGCGGTAGAATACAAAGGGCGCGTCGATATTTATAAGATTGATACGGAAAAAGAGCAGGAACTTGCTGCCTTGTTTGGCGTTCGCGCAATTCCTTCCATCTTGTTTATTCCGCTGGACGGACAACCGCAGATGGCGCAGGGCGCACTGCCAAAGTCAACTTTTGTGCAGGCAATCAATGAGATTTTGCTGAAAAAGTAGTTAGGTCAAGCGGGCTTTGTGTCCGCCTTTTTTATCCTTTTTCGTCCTCCCACAGGAATTTCATCCATTCTTCTAATTTCCGCTCTGCTGGATTGCCTTGCGGATACCAGAACTTGGTGTTTTTCAAGGCATCCGGCAAAAACTGTTGTTTTACAAAATGGTTTGGGAAATCGTGTGCATATTTGTATTCGGCACCGTAATTCAGTTCTTTCATCAATTGTGTCGGCGCATTGCGCAAGTGCAGCGGCACCGGCAAGTTACCGGTTTCCTTTACAGCGGAAAGCGCTTTGTCTATGCTCAGATAGGCCGAGTTGCTTTTCTGGGAAGTGGCCAGATAAACGGTAGTTTCTGCTAGGATAATCCTTCCTTCCGGCCAGCCTATCTTGGTGAGCGCATCAAAGCAAGCGTTCGCCAACAGCAGGGCGTTCGGGTTGGCCAATCCTATATCTTCTGCCGCTGATATAACTAATCGGCGAGCAATGAATTTGGGGTCTTCGCCGGCGGCAACCATGCGTGCCAACCAATAGATGGCAGCATCCGGGTCGCTGCCGCGTATGGACTTGATGAATGCCGAAATGATGTCGTAATGCATCTCGCCATCCTTATCGTAGGCCACCGGGTTTTGTTGCAGGCGTTCGCTGACGGTTCGGTTGTCGATGACAACATGCTGATCGGCCGGTGATGCGTTGCAAACCAACTCCAGTATATTCAGCAGTTTGCGGGCATCGCCACCGGCGTATCGCAACAAGGCATCGTATTCTTTGATGTCGACGGCTTTGTTTTTCAATTCGATGTCATGCGTGAGCGCACGCCGGATTAGTTCCATTAAGTCGGCTTTCTCCAATGACTTCAGTACGTAAACCTGACATCGGGAGAGCAAAGGCGTTATCACTTCGAAAGAAGGGTTCTCGGTTGTTGCGCCGATGAGGGTCACCGTGCCGTTTTCTACGGCTCCCAGCAAGCTGTCTTGTTGGGCTTTGCTGAACCGGTGTATTTCATCGATAAACAGAATGGGGTTGGCGGCCGAAAAAAAACGCTGTTTGGCGGCTTTTTCTATGATTTCGCGCACGTCCTTTACGCCGGATGTCACTGCGCTCAGCGTATAAAACGGCCTGTCCAGTTCGTTGGCAATGATTTTGGCCAGTGTCGTTTTACCGACCCCCGGAGGCCCCCACAGAATGAACGAGGAGATATTGCCTGATTCAATCATTTTGCGCAATACGGCATCTTGGCCTACCAAGTGTTTCTGACCGATATATTCGTCTAAAGTATGCGGACGCAGCCGCTCTGCCAATGGTTGCATGATGTATGTTGTTTGTCTATTCTTCCGCAAAGATACGGTTTTTTGCCGTAGGAAATAATCATTCGGCGCGATGTAGTTGTTGTTTGTGGTCGCAGATAGTTATGTGTGTCGGCTTGCCCATTTGGATGACGAACCATCATCCGAGCAGATGACGCACCATCATCCGAGTAGATGACGGAGCATCATCCGAGCAGATGATGGAGCATCATCCGAATAGATGACGAAGCATCATCCGTTTATGATGGACGGCCGGCAATAGTTGTCGCTGCCGGGCAGTTCCCGACATTGCCTCAAGGAGTTTGCGCAAATAAACTGTCACGGTGTACGGGCCGGATGAAGGGATTTGACAAAATGCAAGCAAATAGGGATATAATCGCTTTCTTTTGTGGGCGTGTAAGTTGTGCTTTTGACAAATAGTTTGTACTTTTGCCCCAAAATTCAGACAAGATATCATGGAAAAGATAGATGAGTTGGATCGGAAGATTCTACAGATAATCACGCAAAACGCCAGAATACCCTTTAAGGATGTGGCGGAGGCTTGTGGCGTTTCCCGTGCGGCGGTACACCAGCGCGTGCAGCGTCTGTTCGATGTGGGCGTCATTATCGGTTCGGGCTACAACGTGAATCCGAAAATGTTGGGCTACCAAATGTGTGCCTATATCGGCATCACGCTGGAAAAGGGTTCCATGTACAAAAGCGTCGTTGCCGAACTGGAGAAGATTCCGGAGATTGTGGAATCGCAGTATACCTTGGGCGCATACACCATTCTGATAAAGTTGTATGCACGCAACGATGAGCACTTGATGGAACTGCTGAACGGCAAGATTCAGGAAATACCGGGCGTGGCCTCCACCGAAACCCTTACCTCGTTAGACCAGCGCATCAAACGGCAGATACCCATAGAATAAAGCAAAAGGATTTGTAAGGCTTGCAGGCATGATGTCAGAATAATTGCTTGCAAGTTTTCTATATCCGGAAATGTATAAAAATAAGTATAGTTATGGAAATTGTAGTTAGTGGCATCCGACCTACGGGTAATTTGCATTTGGGAAACTATTTCGGAGCGGTGAAGAGCTTTGTTAAAATGCAGCATGAATACAGTTGTTTCTTCTTTATAGCCGACTGGCATTCGCTTACAACGCATCCGCATCCCGAAAACATCCGTCGCAGCATCAAGACCATCTTGGCCGAGTACTTAGCTTGCGGCCTTGACCCGGAAAAGGCTACCATTTACGTGCAGAGCGATGTGCGCGAGGTGGCCGAACTGTACCTGTATCTGAACATGAATGCCTATCTTGGCGAATTGGAACGCGTTACCTCATTCAAGGAAAAAGTGCGCAAGCAACCGGACAATGTCAATGCCGGCCTGCTGACGTATCCTACCCTGATGGCGGCAGACATTATTATTCACAAGGCCGTCAAAGTTCCCGTCGGCAAGGACCAGGAGCAGAATATGGAGATGGCCCGTAAGTTTGCCCGCCGTTTTAACACGATATATAATGTAGACTACTTTGTCGAGCCGGCCTCGTTTCATTTAAGCGAACGGGCGGTGAAGGTTCCCGGCTTGGACGGTTCCGGCAAGATGGGTAAAAGCGAAGGAAACGCCATTTATCTGGTTGACGATGAAAAAACCATTAGCAAGAAAGTAATGAAAGCCGTAACGGACAGCGGGCCCACGACACCGAATGCACCCAAACCCGAACCCATACAGAACTTGTTTACGCTTATGGAGATTGTATCCGAACCATCCACCTACAGCTATTTCGACGAACAATACAACCGTTGTTCCATCCGCTACGGCGATATGAAAAAGCAGTTGGCCGCAGACATTAACGCGTTTTGTGCACCCATCCGGGAGCGCATTCTGGACATATCGGCCAACGAAAGCTATTTGGAAAAAGTGGCTGCGCTTGGGGCTGAGAAGGCACGTGCAAGTGCCGCCAAAACGCTTCAGGAAGTCCGTCAAATCATCGGCTTTAAATAAGGATGAAGCAACAGCCGACCGCTTTCGCTTTTTCGGGTTGTATGGCCATCTTAACACAATACGAATGCCGTTTGTCGGGTGGTTGGCATAGTAATTGTAAACGGAACAGAGTTTTGAGATTTAAAAATGCACGATTATGAAACCATTGTTTATTTGCAGTATTTTGCTGGCCTTGTCTGCTAACTTGTTTGGGGAAACATTTATCGATGACATTTATTACACCCCCGAAGATGCACAACGGGAGGCAGAGGCCGCGCAACAGAAAAAAGCAAACCGTAAGAACGGAGCGCTGGAGATTGTTTATGTTGACAACGATGGGGAAGTCCTGCTGACAGACACCCTTGCCATCGCATCGGATTCAGCCGCCATAGAGCTGGCTACCCAAGGCGAGTACCTGAACGACTTTGTCGGTTCGGAATCGGATCTGGAATATGCCAATCGCATAGCACGTTTTCATAATCCGAAATTTGCCATTCACATAAGCGATCCGAATTACATGGATATATACCTCTTGGACGATGACAGTTGGAATGTGTATATCGATGGATCGTACGCATACATAACTCCCACATGGACCAATCCCTATTATTTTGATTACATGTATGCTCCGGTTTTCTATAATCCGTGGGCATGGCGTTATAATCCGTATGGTTATTGGGGTTCCTATTATTCGTGGTACGGCTATAACTGGGGCTGGTACTGGTATAGTTCGTGGTGGTACGACCCGTTTTATTATGGATGGTATCGTCCGCATTATCACCATCACCACCATCATCATTATGTCAATGGGAATTATTTGGCCGCCAATCGTCGCGGAAGCGGAAGTCGGGTAGGGAGCTCGAACTTGGCAGCTGTGGGAGGAACTGCAGGCAGTACGCGTGTAGGCAGGACAACGGCATCAACCACCGCTGCAGGAACACGCACTGCGACGCGCTATACCGCCGTTTCCGATGGTACGACCAACCGGACATTACGTGGCAATGCAAGTAGCACGACGCGTGCTGCAGTCGTTTCCGGTCGCGCGGGCACTACGAGCGTGGCAACCACCGGACGGACGGCTACAGCAAGTGAGATTGGTTCTTCGCGGGTGGCGGCTACACGCAGCTTGGCGTCTTACCGGACAGGAACAAGTGCAAGCACAACCAGTTCGCGCAATGGCGTTACTACTTTGAGCTCCGGAAGAAACTCGTATACGACAGCAACGGGCTCATCGGCAAACGGAAGCAGTTCAGGCACAACAAGCCGTTCGTTGACGAGTGCTCGCACATCGGCTTCCACATCTTCTGCCACATCCTCTTCCGGTCGGACCGGCAGCTACACTTCCCGATCTTCCACTTCGACAAGCTCGCGTAGCAGTTTTTCCACAGGAACGACAACACGCAGCACGGGATCATTCAGTTCCGGTTCCGGGCGCTCTTCATCCTCCGGCTCGGGCGGTCGGATAAGCAGCGGCGGTGGTTCGCGTAGTGGTGGCGGTGGTTCGCGTGGTGGCAGATAACTTTTCAGTACAAACATTTTTAATAGCAAGGATATGAAGAAAATAACTTGTATATGCGGGCTGGCTTGTTTGTCTATGCTGGTCGTAGCGCAGGATGAGTTTGATGCTATACGCATTGCGTCTACCGACATAACAGGTACGGCACGTTATGTGAGCATGAGTGGTGCATTCGGTGCTTTGGGTGGCGATGGTTCCGCCATAAAGGACAATCCGGCGGCTCTGGGTGTCTTTCGTAATTCGGAGGTAAGTATAAGTACGAAATTCAATACAGCGCGCATAAACAGTACGTGGAATGGTTTTTATACATCATCGAATTATAACTTTGACCCCCAGGTTACACAAATAGCCTATGTTGCTAATTTTATCCGGGAAGGAAAAACGAAGGGCTTTGTTTCATATAGTTTTTCTTTTCAGTATGATCGTCTGAAATCCTTTAATCGCAGTGTCGGTATCGACAGCGGTTCTGCTTCCGCCTCGTTGACGGATTTTATGGCTTCGTATGCGAATGGCATTCCGGCTACCGACTTTGAATACGGAACCGGTTACAATCCTTACGATTATCAAGGATGGCTGACAACGATGGGATATCAGGGCTATTTGATAAATCCGACGGATAATAACGGTTGGGTATCCATTTTGGGAGAAGATGAACAAGTGACTCCAACATATTATGCATACGAAAGCGGTTACATAGACAACTATTCGATCAACTGGGGTGGAAATTTCGGAAACCGGGTATATATAGGTGCAGGTTTCAATGTGCTCGCCATGAGCTACTCCCTGCAGTCAGAATATCAGGAAGCTTTTGATGCCGGTGGCGGTTTTACGCTGGATAACTCTTTCCGAACTTCAGGTGCAGGTTGGAATTTTACGGCCGGAATAATAGCACGTCCGATTAATATGTTGCGTTTGGGATTTGCCGTACAAACGCCGACTATCTTCTTATTGACTGATACCTACGATGCTACTCTGGAATATGATTCGTACAGCATAGAAGACGCCGTTTCCGTTAGCGGATATACTGCTCCGGATTCGTACGGCTATTCATATTACAAGATGTATTCCCCATGGAAGTTGAATGCCAGTGCGGCTTGGGTTTTTGGCAAATTGGGTTTGGTGAGCGTGGAATACAACTATGCAAACTACAGAAGTATGACTTTGTCGGATAGGAATTCGAGCACAGCCAATTTCTCCGTTGAAAACAATAGCATTCGTACCACACTGCGCGATCAACATACCATAAAACTCGGGGCGGAAATAAAGCCTACAACCAATTGGGCAGTTCGTGCAGGTGCTGCGTATCAGACGCCCGTAACCAAGACAGATGCAGCCAAGTTGTTAAGTAACATGTGGTCGAACAGTATGGTAACTGATATGAGTTACTGGAAACAGCGGGGAACGACATACGCCAGTTGTGGTCTCGGTTATCGTATAGATTGGTTTTATATTGATATGGCCTATCAGTACAGATTAGCTTTGGAAGAATTTTATGCTTTTGATTCCAGTACATTGCTTTATGAATCGGAACCGGCAACGGTGCGCACGCAGAACCATAATGTGATCGTTACATTGGGACTCAAGTTTTAAGTGGTGGTGATTTGATGGCAAACGAGGTGGACCGGCATACGATCCACCTTGTTTTTTGCAGTGGGCTCATATCCATTTGCCATTTCCGGTTTTAGTAAACTTTGTCATATCTTTGCAGCGGGTTTAAACCTTTGCGTTTTTTATCCGTCTAACGACAGTATTTTACGTTTAAAGGAAATGAGAAAAATATTGATTGCGGTTTTAGTTTTGTTTGGTTGTCGTGCATACGCACAGCATAGAATCCAGGCACAAGTAGTGGGCGCGGAAAGCGGCGAATTGATAGAGATGGCTACTGTGCGTTTGTTGAGTGCCCGTGACTCCAGCTTGGTGAAAGGCGTGCAAACGGATCAGCGGGGTTATTTTACATTGGATAAAATACAGAATGGCAACTATGTGCTGGTGGTCAGCTTTGTGGGATATCACAATGAAACGCGTAACATAAGCGTGAAGGGTAAGAACCTATTGCTGAAGACCATCTACATGAAAGAGGATGTGGCTTTGCTCGGCGAGGTGGAAGTGAAAGGGACGGCAGCTCAGATGGTCGTACGGGGGGACACGACGGAATACAACGCCGCTGCTTTCAAGACAGCAGAGAACGCAGTTGTGGAAGAGTTGCTGAAGAAGATGCCGGGTGTGGAAGTGGACTCAGACGGGAAGATTACGGTAAATGGAGAAGAGATAACAAAAGTGCGCGTGGATGGCAAAAAGTTCTTTGATGACGATCCGCAGATGGCGACGAAGAACATCCCCGCCGAAATGATAGACAAGGTACAGGTGCTCGATGAGAAATCGGAGATGGCCAAGCTAACCGGCTTTGAGGATGACGAAACCGAACGGATCATTAACCTGACACTGAAGCCCAACCGCAAGAGGGGAGTGTTCGGCAACTTTACCGGCGGTGTGGGCATGGATGCCGTAAAAGGCGACGACGATGTGTATGACATTCGTTACAATGCGAATATGTTTCTGAACATGATGCTAAACGAGTCACAGACGAGCATCGTAGGCGGGGCAAATAACACCAACCAGTCGCGGAGTGGACGGGGGCGTACCAATATCAATGCGAGCAGCGGTATTACCAATACGCAGAATCTGGGTGTCAATACTTTTGTTGAGCCTAACACCCAACTGAAGGTCGGCGGTGACGCTACGGTCAATCATTCCACAAACCTAACGTTGAGCTCGGTAGAGCAGAGAACGTATTCCAACGAACAGGATTTCTCAAACTATGACAACAGCCAACGCGTATCCAACAATTACGACGCAAACATGCGGTTGGAATTAGAGTGGCAAATCGATTCCATGAATACACTCATTGTGCAGCCCAGAGTATCATACACCAACTCCTTGCTGAATACGGAAAGTGACTACACGTACTTTACGGAAGGCGACAGTATTAGCTGGGGGAACTCGGAGAATCTATCGAATCAGACAAGCATTGAGGGGGGTGGACGGATCATTTATAACCATAAATTCAAGAAGGCCGGACGGACGTTGACGGGCAATGTGGACATACGGATGTCCGACAGCCGTACGGATGGAGTGAATTACTCGGAAAAGAACGTGAGCGATGGAAACACACAGGAAATTATAGACCAGCAAGTTACCCAAAATTCCACCTCGTTCCGCTATGATGTCCGGGTGTCGTACGTGGAGCCGTTGTTCGGCAATAAGCACTTCTTGGAGATTGCCGCAGGAATAAACACGAACCTTCGCAATTCGGAGAAGTTGCAGTACAGTCAGGACGCAGAGGGCAATTACACACAATTAGACTCTGTATACAGCAACAACTTTACCAACCGCTTCTTTAGCGAGACACTGGAACTGAACTACCGCCTGAAGGACAAAACCTACGACCTGATGATTGGGGCCAAAGCTAACCCCTCACAGACCTACAGCCACACCATATACGGCAACGCAGACCAAACGGATGTGGTGAACAAGGTTTGGAACTTTGCGCCGACGGCCAGCTTCCGATACACCTTTGGCAAAAGAGAGTTTTTGCGCATCATGTATAGGGGAACAACGAACCAGCCATCAGTGGAACAAATGGAACCATCCCGCAATAATTCGGACCCGATGAATGAACGCGTAGGGAACCTTGACCTCAAGCCGTCGTTTAACCAGTCGTTGCGGCTGATGTACTCCAAGTTTAACCAGGAACGTTTCTCCTCACTCAGTGCGGGAGTATCCGGTCAGTTGACCAAGGATGCGCTGGTGAGTAACAGCATATACGACGAAACCGGCAAGCGCTATTACCAGACCGTAAACGCCGTGGATATGCCTTTCTCTGTGAGCGCACACGTGATGTACAACACCCCGTTGATACAGAAGCGCTTGCACTTTAATACGCAGACCTCTCTGTCCTTTAGCCGACAGGTAGGATATACGCTGACGGGCCTGTCGTCCGAAGCGATTGACACGGAGCAACTGCTGTTAGGAGACCTTAGCCGAAACAATAACTTGGGGGCCAATGAGTACCTGTCGCTTACGTTCACACACGACATAGTGGAGGTGGGCGTACAAGGCAAGTTTACCTACTCGCGCACGCAAAACAACCTGAGCACTTACGGCATTACGCACATATACGACTGGACTACAACGGGTAGCCTTACTTTCCATTTGCCGGGGCAGTTTACGCTCGCATCGGACATTGGCTACACAGCGCGCTATGGTTACAACTTGTCGGATATCAACGAGCTGATTTGGAACGCATCGTTGGACAAGACATTGCTTAAAAACCGTGCAACCTTGTCGCTGAAGGCGTACGACATCCTGAACCAACGCAAGAACATCCGAGAGACGATTGGTGACAACTATGTGCAGTATTCGGTGTACAACACACTGCCCACATACGTGATGTTGAGCTTCACCTACAAGCTGAACAAGATGGGGGGAAATGCACGGATGCGTGATGGCGAGATGCCTCCTCCCGATGGCGGTCCGGGTGATGGCCATCGCGGGGGGATGCCGGGCGGAGGTCCGCCGCCTGAACGGCCTTTTTAATACCCACACTTTATCTATCATCAGCTGCCTAAGCGGTTAGAAACAGCGGGCAGTGTAGTCGATACGTATCGCGTCAAGGAGGGGAAATCCCTAACCTTGACGCGATATGTTTTATGC
>CAYUYS010000019.1:0-15765 GCA_964449415.1 uncultured Paludibacteraceae bacterium
AATCATTCAACCAATAGGTATATAGGTCTTTTTCCCGTCAGGGACATTTCCCCCTACAATATTATATATAGGTATAAGCGGAGTTCCGGGCGATGCGGGCGGGGGGAGTGCAGCGGGCCGGGTTGGGTGTCCTGTGGGTTACATATTCAGTTCGTTGTCGGCGGCACGGTCTATGAGCCGCTGGTCTATTTTTTTGGTGGTATTCGCGCCGAGCGTGCGCAGACGTTCTATGCGTCCCACTATGGTGTCGCCCTTGCGGGTGGATGTGGTGAGTTTGTTCATGGCATCGTCGTAGGTCTTTTTGGAGCTTTGCAGGGTGTTCCCGAGTTTGAGCATGTCTTCGGTGAACCCGACAAACTTGTCGTAGAGCGCGCCGCTTTCCCGGGCAATTTCCAGTACGTTGTTTTTCTGGTTTTCCTGTTTCCAGATAAAGGAGACTGTGCGCAGGGTGGCGAGCAGCATGGAGCTTGACACGAGCACGACGTTTTTGGTGAGTGCCTTGTCGAACAAGCCGGTTTCGTGCTGCAGCGCGAGTGTCAGTGCCGGCTCGATGGGCACGTACAGGAAAACGAAGTCCGGCGAATGGATGCCGTACAGGTGCTGGTAGTTTTTTGCGCCCAGTTCGTTGATGTGCTTGTGCAGGCTCTGGATGTGTTCCTTCAGGGCGGTGGCGCGTTCTGCGTCGCTGTCGGCGTTGTAGTATCGTTCGTATGCCGTGAGCGACACCTTGCTATCGATCACGTAGTTTTTGCCCTCGGGCAGGTTGATGATGAAGTCGGGACGGACGTTGGCTCCGGTTTCGGTTTTCAGATTGGCTTGTGCCGTGTAGTGTATGTCGCGTTTCAAACCGGTTTTTTCCAACAGCATTTCCAGTTGCATTTCGCCCCAGTCGCCTTGCATTTTGCTGTCGCCTTTCAGTGCGGAAGTGAGCCGTTGCGCATCGTCGCTCATTTGGCGGTTGATGCTGATGATTTGTTCCAGTTCCTTGCGCAACGCGGCTTTTTCGCGTGTTTCGGTGTTGTAAGTTTCTTCCACCTTTTTTTCGAACAACTGGATTTTTTCCTTGAGCGGATTCAGTATGCTGCCAATTTTTTCGGCGTTGCTTTCGGAAAAACTCTTGGTTTTTTCTTCCAGTATTTCGTTGGCCATCAGCTTGAATTCCTTGTTCAGTTCTTCGCGCATTTGCTGCATTTCGGTTTTCTGTGTGTCCAGTTTTTCCTGCATGGCTTCCAGGCGGCTTTTGTAAATGGCTATGGTGCGGATTTGTTCTTGTATGGCCGTTTCCTTCCGTTGCAGTTCGGTTTTTTGTTCATCGAGGCGTTGCTGCAGGTCGGAGGCACGCCCGGCCAGCACGCGGTTGTCGGCTTCGAGCGGCAGGAGCGCGTCTTTTTCCTGTTTCAGCAAGGTGTTTTCGGCCTGCATTTGCGCCGCCTGCCTGTGCATGAAGAAATATACGATAGCGGCCAGCAGGCATCCGGCCATCAGTCCGATAATTAACAAGATAATATTCATAGGTTTGCTTTTTTTGGAATGGTTATTTGTGCAATACTTTCATGCGGCAATGCGTCCGGTTGTTTTAGTTGCTTGTAAATGCGCTGTAACAAATCAGCTTGTCGTAGCGTGCACCGAAGGGGCGATGGTAAACGTAAATGGCATATTCGTTTTGCGTCTGCCAAAAGCTGCCTTCGGTACGCTGCAAGGTTGCCGTACGAGACCCTTTGGGCAAAAACCAGTATTGGAAATTGTAACCGCCTTGTTTCAGGTATTTTGCGTAAATATATTGTTCGGTTTCATTGTCGTAAGTCATCATACTGTTGGCATCAATAATATTATGGGAAAATTCGCCGCCAACGTGCATTGTTCCGTCGAAAAATGGCTGTTTCATAGGCAACCGGAAGTGTACCCACATATAGTCGGCCTCGACATCGCTGTCGTAGGCATCTTCGCAGTTGATAACGAACAGACCGTTTGCATCGTTGTTGCTGCTGTATGTCGAGTGGGTATATATGTCCGACGGATAGAGTAGGGCATGGTAGTAGGTCCGGTCAAAATTCACTTTTTCCACGCCTGTTCCCAGTACATATTCAGAAAGCAAATCGAATAGGCGGTATTCATTTCCCCCTTCAAAAATCAGTTGCTTGTTGTTGATGTAGCGCAGACGGTTGGCTTCCACAAAAGTAGGCTTGTTCAGATATACCTGATTGTCCGTGCGTCCGTTCTGACGAACCAGCACGGTCAGTTCCGTGAACGGGTCGCTTATGTTGTACGTGCCCGGAACAAGGTCGAAGTCAAGTTGTTGATAGCGTTTGTTCAGTTCCACATCGGTGTTGCCCCGCACGGTGGCCGTAACGGAAACGCAGGGCTCCACCACGGAGAAGCATGCCCAGGCAACGGTTTTGTTCTGGTCATTGTCTTCGTATATCCGCACGGCGTAGTTGCCGGATATTTTCAGTTGCATGTCGTCGTTGGGAAGTCTGAAAGTATAGTGTGTATATATTTGCGTGGTATTGTCCGACAGTTCGTAATCATCAATGTCGACTGTGGTGAAACCGCCGAGGTATTCGTTGCTGTTCAGGTTGGACAGTGTCCAGTCGGCGTTGCAGTGGTATACGGTGTATGTGTAGTAGTGCGGCTCGTGTGACAATTCGTCAAACGAAATTTCAAGCGCATCAGAGCCGTTCAGCTCCAGAATGGGGCGTGCCAGCCGGTCTGTGTCGGCCAGACGCAGCCGCAAGGTTTTTATATTCGGGTCGGATACATGCGTGTAGTAGGTCTGTGCACTTGCCGCAATCGCTGTTACCACAGCCAGCAAGATAAGAAAAGGGCTTTTGTGATTCATTTTTTGCGTGTTTACAATTTGATTTGACAAAGATAGATGAAAAAACCGACAATTATGCTTTGTGCATTGAGAATTTTTGTATACTTTTGCGCCGGTTTTCCGAAAGCCTTGCCATTTTAGCTCAGTTGGTAGAGCAACGCATTCGTAATGCGTAGGTCTGGGGTTCGAGTCCCCAAAATGGCTCAAAGAGAAGCAACGCTCGATCGTTGCTTTTTTTCATCCGATCATGCTAATGCCGTTGCGGCGTTCGCTTTTTTGCATAATTTCTATCTGCAACAGGTTGTCATCTGGAATAAATGTGCTATTTTTGTGCTTTGTAATCTAATTCCAGCACAGCCATGTATTCATTTTTCAGGAGAGTCTGTTTGCCGGGCTTGTTATTTCTTTATGTTGGCCTTGAGGCTTTTGCCGCCAATACAAATACTTTTGAAAAAGTCGGTATTTGGGAGAATGTGGTTGATTTTTCAATAAACCGCTCCGAAGACCATCTTGTCATGACGCTTGTCACACCGGAAGGCCGTACCTTGTTATACGAATCTTTTTTGTCCGACAATCAATGGAGCCAAGCCGAGCCGATTGAGGTCATTAACCAACATGCCGGCGATACGTCGTCTGTCGGCGGTGTGTTTATGATTGATAGCGAGCAGCGAATTTATTTTCATGCCGACTATCCCGGCGGCAGGGGTGGTTTTGATATTTATTACAGTGACAAGCTGCCCGATGGTTGGGGTATGCCACAACCGCTGGATGGCATCAATACGCCGGACAACGAAACATATCCTGCACTTATTCCGGGCGATGAAACCCTGTATTTTCTTAAACACCAGAAAAGCAACGATCCGAAAATAGAAAAAAAAGAAACCGACAAGCTAAGTATTTACGTTGCCGAACGCAATCCGTACGGTGCATGGACAGAACCCGCGCCGGTAGACAATGTAATCAATTTCGGCTATGTGCAGGATATTACGGTAGCAGCCGATGCAAGAACAATTTATTATACAATCCGCCCGGAACGCAAGCTCGCGACAAGCATCATGTTTGCGCGCCTGATGTGGAACAAAACGTGGTTGCTGCCCACGCAGCTCGCCGCTGACGAAACCGGATTGGATGTGTTTTCACCGCGTTGTGTAGGGGAAAAACTCTACTTTGTACTGACCGGCAACAAAAAGCAGATACGCCGGGGACGCATTGTCTGCATGCCTATGACCGACAGCAAGGCCATGCCACTTACAGTGGTTACGGAAAAAGGACGCATACAGACGCTGGGCTCACACAAACCTGTTGCTGCCGATGTGACGGTATATAATCCTACTACTTTGAAAATCTTGGGCCGTTACAAGAGCGGACAATGGGAAGGCAACTACGATCTGACAAATATTTCCGGCAGACAATACATTGTCGATGTGCGCAATCCGGACTATTCTTTTGCCAGTTATATACTTGATTACCGTGCATCAACCCGACCGGCGATGCCGGCAGTCATCGAACTTTTCGATACCGTGCAACTGTCCGTAAATGTGTATGACAACGAAATATTCCGACCGCTTGTCGCCGAAGTAACGGCAGTGCGTTCGTCTGACAGAAGTATTTTTCAGGCTAGGAAACACGCCGATGGCAAATACCTGTTGGCATTGCCACTGGGTAGCGACTATGAAATCACGGCCATAGCTGCAGGATTTGCCGAAAATAATTTTCTGTTTAAGCTCGGAGGCGATATTGTCTTTTCCTATTTCGAACGTAACATGCCGCTCGAACCGCTTAAACGCGATATCACGGTGACTGTAGTGGATGCTGAAACGAAAATGCCGCTGGCTGCTCATGTATCCTTCGACAACCGCAGCCGTGAAGAAAAATGCAATATCGAACCAACACAAATGATTCGTGGCAGCGCGTCAATCAGCTTGCGCGATGGTGATGCTTACGACATGACTGTGGATGGTGTACTCGGCTATGCTTTTTATCGTAGCCTTATAGACCTTAAGAAGCAGACCGGCAATGATATAACTGTTGAATTGATCCCGCTGAAAATCAATGCAACACTCCGGCTCTACAATGTCAATTTCCCCACAGGATCGGCCGATATAATGCCGGATTCTTATCCGGAACTGGATCATGTAGTCCGGCTTATGCGCGACAATCCGGACTTGATCATCGAAATATCGGCCCATACGGATGATGTAGGCAGTGTCAGCTATAATAATATTCTGTCCGGCCGTCGCGGACAGGCAGTTGTCAATTACATAGTGGAAAATGGCATACCACAAAACCGGCTCGTATCAAAAAGTTACGGCATGAGCAAACCCTTGGTTCCCAATGACAGTGAAGAAAACCGCGCCAAGAACCGACGTGTGGAATTTGTTGTGTTGGCAACAAGAAATGCACAGCAATAAGATGGTTTTAAATGACAAACAACAAAGACTATGAACAGGCATAAATTATTTGTAATTGTATTTGTTATGGGTGTCTGCGCCGTCACAAAGGCGCAAAAATACGCCGATATATATAACAGTTTGTCAAGCAAGACACTCGATCAGGCCTACAGCATGCTGATGGAATATCAGCGGAGTAATCCGCGTTGGGCCAATACATATTTGCAACTGGGTATGATATGCGAAAAGCAACTGCTGCAAACAGATCCTTTGCGTGATATTCAATCAGCCCAGTATTGGGCCGATAATGCCAAGTTGTTCTTCGATGCCTTTGAAGCATTTTACTCAGAAAATGATGTCAGAACCAATAGCGGATATTATTCCAATCTTGACATACCAAAGTCAGGAAACCGAGTTCAGGATGCAGATCTGAAAGTATTTGTGGAACAGCACCGGCAATTTTGCAAAAACTTTCGTGATTCAGCAACAATGGTTTATGAAGCACTTGAAAAATCGAAAGACTATTATAACAGATGCATCGGGAACTTCAAAACAATTTGTGACAAGTACAACAGTCTGAACGAAATGCTGTTGTGTTACGACACGCAACTTCAGGGCATGCTTGATACGCTTGAGGCCGACATGGACAGTTGTGTCAACGCGTTTGCACAATATAAAAAGCTGATAGAAGCATATCCGATACGTGATTACCGCCAAACCTATGCCTTCAAACCAATAGAAACATTCAGACTTGATGGGCTTACCAATACCGATTTTTACATGGAGCATTTCACCATCTGGGACTATTCCAAGTGGATAGACCAAGTAGAGCATACTTTTCTTACCGATATCGTGCCGTTACGGCAACGCACAACAGACATCAATCAACTATACGAACAAGGACGGCAGGAATATGAAACAAAAAGCCCGCTCGTTGTTGCGAAAACGCAAGCCTACGATGACTTGTTTGTGTTTCAGCTTGGCAAATATGACAGCAATTCCCTAGTACGTCAACTGTTCAGCTACCTTGACAATCGCAGACAATTCATGCTGATGGCCTGTGACAGTCTGGCCATGCCGACAGACTCATCTGCGGCATTGCTTAACCGTAAAATGCGGCACATATACCGCCTCTCGGAGAAACTGACCGAAACATCAACAACTTTGGATGAGCTCGGACACATGATTACAGCCGAGCACGTAGCCAGATTTGCAGATTTTTTTGCTCAGAATTACGGTGGCCTTCAGGGACTTCAAAAGTATGTGGAGACCGAAAAAATCTTTCTGGATGCTGTTTTTGGCGATGTACTCGAAAAATTTTCCACCTATACCGGACTTGTAGCACGGCAACGCAGCCGGCCGGTGTATAGCCTTCGGGGGAAAGGAGTCTCCGTACCCTTGTGGGTGGTTTCCGAAAATGATTTACCCGAACTCAAAAGTTCCTATATCACTACATGCGTGGTTTATGACCAGCAAGGTATGCCGGAATATGTAGCCGGTTTCAAAAAAAATGCAAATGCAGTGGCTTTTGTGGCCGGAATAAACCAGAATGGCACAACAGCATGGCTCACGGAACTCAAAGACACAGAACAGGTTTACGATCTTTCGGCTAATGGTTCCGGCTGCCTTGTGACGCTCCGACAGAATGGCCGGTCAGCAGCACTGGTTATAAATCAGGCAGGCAAAGAAATACGTAAAATCAATGTTGGTGACCATACGGCTCCTATTGTGCATTACGATGACTTGACAAATGTGGCATACGTAGCCTGTAGTGAAACCGATGGCAGTATCACGTTGCGCCGCATAATGGATGATATGCAAGTATGGACTGTTGTTCTGAAATCCTTTGAACGCATAGCAACCATGGTAGAAGTTTCCGATGGCATACTTGTCATCGGTTACGATAATGGAAAAATTGTGTGCGGTCGGATAAGCAGCAATGGCGATATACTGAAAGTAAACACAATCGGAGATTCCGGCTTGTCGCTTGACCGTATTTTCAGGGCATCGGCGCAAGACATTTGCATATTTGCCCGCGATGCGCAAGGCAAATTGCAGTTGATGGTTGTGTCCGATACAGGAGATGTGAAGATGACGTCTGCAACGCATTGAGCCTTGGCAATGCAGGCAAAACTCTCCTGATGCGGCATGGTCTGCCCATCATTTTTCCATTTTGACTACAGCCCAATTGTCCTTCTCCCGGCAGGCAGTCATACGCAGACCCGACTTTAGCGCTTCTGCCTCAATCAAAGGAACATCCTCGGTATAAAAACCGCTCATGTACAGCACGCCACCTTGCGGCAGGCAATCGGCATACGCGTGCATGTCAACCAGCAAAATATTCCGATTGATGTTAGCCAGAATAATGTCGAAATGCAGCCCGGAGAGCAGGCGGGCGTCGCCTTGCCGCACTTCAATATTGGTTACATTGTTCAGTGCAATGTTTTCCAGCGAATTTTCCGTACACCAGCTGTCTATGTCGACAGCCAAAATCGGATCAGCTCCGCGTTTCGAAGCCAATATGGCCAGTATGGCCGTGCCGCATCCCATGTCCAGCAACGATTTTCCGGATAAATCAATATGCAACAACTCGCTGACAATCAAACTGGTTGTTGCATGATGTCCCGTTCCGAACGCCATTTTCGGATCAATGAGAATATCGTATTCCATTGCCGGAATATCGGTGTGGAAAGAACTGTGGATAACGCATTTGTTGTCAATTACAATGGGCTGAAAAAAATGCTTTTCCCACTCTTCGTTCCAATTCCGGTCGGCAATCATCAGCGATTCCCTGATTTCAACACCGGAATAGGGAAACTCCCTGATCAGTTCCTTCAAACAGCATTCCCGATAGTTTATGCTCGGAATATACGCTATAATACCTTCCGCATCATTTTCAAAACTTTCAAAACCCATTTCTGCCAATTGAGCAATAAAAATATCGGCAGCAAAATCTTCAGCAAACGTAAATTTCAAGTGTACGGCAGTGTATTGCATAATTTTTCGTGGATAAGGATATGTCTGTGCTTGTTTTTTTTCCGGTATTCTGAAAATGTTTTTCATCGATTCCCGGCAAATGTAGTGTTTATTTTTCTTTTTCCGTACTTTTGCGCCTGATTTTCGGATTGTTTTTAAGCGATATTTGTATGACCTATCGGGAAACGCTTGATTATTTGTATGCTTCGCAACCGGCTTTTCACCTAATCGGAAAGGCCGCCTACAAGCCCGGATTTGCAAATACAAATAAATTGTTGGCCGCCTTGGGCCATCCGCAGCGACGTTTTAAAAGTGTACACGTGGCGGGAACAAACGGGAAAGGTTCGACATCGCATCTGCTGGCAGCTGTACTCCAGCAGTCCGGATACAAGACGGGGTTGTATACTTCGCCGCATTTGGTTGATTTTGGCGAACGTATACGCATAAACGGCCAAAAAATATCCTGTGATTTTGTGGTGGATTTTGTAGAAAGCCATCGCCATTTGCTAGATGAGGTGAAGCCATCTTTTTTTGAGACAACCATGGCCCTGGCATTTGCCTGGTTTGCAGCACAACAGGTCGATATTGCCGTTATCGAGGTCGGGCTGGGTGGACGGCTGGACAGCACGAACGTCATTGTGCCGGAACTAAGTGTCATTACAAACATAGGTTTTGACCATACCGAGTTTCTGGGTAATACTTTGGAAAAAATAGCCGCCGAAAAGGCAGGCATCATTAAGCCGGGCATACCGGTTGTTGTGGGTGAAACACAGCCGGAAACGGCTCCCGTTTTTATCCGGGAAGCGCTTGCCCGCGGTAGCCGCATTCTCTTTGCCGATCAGGAGGCTGTTTGTCCGGATTTTGCCTGTGAACTGAAGGGCCTTTATCAACAGAAAAACAAACAAACTGCCTATATTGCCATCTGTGCCTTGCGCGCGCGTGGGTTCCGGATTCCGGAGGCGGCCATAGCCGATGGATACGCATACGTCTGCACGCTGACCGGTTTGCAGGGACGTTGGCAGGTAATGCAGGAGCATCCGATGGTGATATGCGACACAGGACACAATGCTCACGGCATGCGTTATGTCGTAGAACAATTGGAGAGGATTCCGTGTCAGGCGTTGCGTATGGTCATAGGTATGATGCGCGACAAAGATACGGATGCTGTTCTGGGAATGTTGCCTCGGGAGGCGGTCTATTATTTCACACAAGCCCGAACGCCGCGCGCCATGTCCGCTGAAATCCTGTCTCGAAGGGCTATGCAAGTGGGTTTGCATGGACATGCATTCGAAACCGTTGCTGCTGCGTGCAAACAAGCCCTGTATGATGCAGATGAAAATGATCTGGTTTTTATTGGAGGAAGCAATTTTGTAGTCGGTGAGTTTCTTTCAGACAGGCATCAAATGCTTTCAGAATAATACGGATTCGGTAAAAAAAATGATAAAATCACATCTTTTGTACAGAAAATACTTGCAGGATTAAAAAAGACCGTATATATTTGCCGCGGTTTTGAAAACAAGAACTCATACTATGCAACATATTCAATTCAACAATAATTGGTGGTGGCGCAGCTTCTGTGATAAACAATGGAGTTGAGTCGTTGCGCGTATGTATCAAATAAAAAAGCATAAATTCAAGGCTATTGTTTATCACAAGAACAATAGCTTTTTTATTATCCGGATACAGTGTTAAAAGTCGATTAACAATTCAATTTTTGAGAACATTATGGAAAAGACCAAGAAATTTTTGCTTCCAGAAAAGGAAATTCCTACGCAATGGTATAACATTGTGGCTGATATGCCCATCAAACCCATGCCCATGTTGAATCCTGCAACCAAGCAGCCCCTGAAGGCGGAAGATTTGTATCCTTTATTTTCCAAAGGTGCATCTGACCAGGAACTGAACGAGACCGATGCCTGGATTGACATTCCGGAAGAGGTGCGCGACAAATACAGAATATACCGTTCTACACCCTTGGTGCGCGCTTATGAATTGGAGAAAGCGCTGGATACGCCGGCACATATCTATTTTAAAAACGAAAGTGTAAGTCCGGTTGGGTCACACAAACTTAATTCAGCTTTGGCCCAGGCATATTATCTGAAGCAAGATGGCGTAACGAATGTAACAACGGAAACAGGTGCCGGGCAATGGGGCACAGCATTATCGTTTGCCAGCAGAGCATTTGGTTTGGAATTGGCGGTTTACATGGTGAAAGTCAGTTACGAACAGAAACCGTATCGCCGTTCCTTGATGCAGACTTGGGGCGCGCAAGTCATAGCTTCGCCCAGTATGAGCACGAAAGCCGGTCGTAAGATTCTGACAGATCATCCCAATTACCAAGGGTCACTTGGAACAGCCATTTCAGAAGCAGTGGAACTGGCCATGCAAACGCCCAATTGCCGCTATGCGTTGGGTTCTGTGCTGAACCATGTTACTTTACATCAGACAATTATCGGCTTGGAAGCGGAAAAACAGATGGAAATGGCCGGTGAATATCCTGATATCGTAATCGGCTGCTTTGGTGGCGGTTCCAATTTCGGTGGCATTTCTTTCCCATTCATGCGGCACAATATTCTGGATGGAAAAAAGACACGCTTCATTGCGGCAGAGCCGGCTTCCTGTCCCAAACTGACACACGGCAAGTTCCAGTACGATTATGGTGATGAATCGGGTTATACGCCTCTGCTTCCCATGTTTACACTTGGACATACATTCTCTCCGGCCAACATTCATGCCGGCGGATTACGTTATCATGGTGCCGGTACCATTGTCAGTCAGCTATTGAAGGAAAACAGGATGGAAGCGGTTGATATCAAACAGTTGGATTCCTTTGAGGCGGGCGTTTTGTTTGCGCGATGCGAAGGTATTGTGCCCGCACCGGAGAGCTGTCACGCCATTGCTGCGGCCATACGTGAAGCCAATATCGCCAAAGAGGAGGGCAGGCAGAAAACCATTTTGTTCAATTTAAGCGGACACGGTTTGGTAGACATGTCGGCTTATGATCAATATCTGTCGGGCAATCTGGTCAATTATGCCCTGACCGATGAAGAAATTCAAAAAAATCTGGACAAGATAGAAACTTTGGTCTGAACCGACAGGCCGTTCTGTAAAGCTGTGCATTTTGTACAGCTTTTTTTTGGATGTATCGGAACCTTGGTGGATTTTATATGCCACTGATTGATAATGTATTATCTTGTCTACTTGACCGCTTTTATTTCGCTTTCTCCACAATAGGCCGATTTTCCGTTTGTCAAATTTAAAATTTAGAGTTACTTTTGCAGTTATTCACCCGTGTGCGTACACGGAGTAGTAAGTAGCATATTGGAATTAGTTGATAATCAAACTGAAAGTAAAACAAATAAAAACACAAATCATGAAAGCATTAAACAGTAAAACCGCAGTAAAAACACTTCGCCCGGAACGTATCATACAATTTGGTGAAGGGAATTTTTTACGTGCATTCGTTGATTGGATTATCTGGAATATGGACAACAAGACGGATTTTAACAGTAGTGTCGTCGTTGTTCAGCCCATAGATAAAGGCATGATAGACATGCTGAATGCACAAGACAATTTGTATCATGTGAATCTACAGGGATTGGACAAGGGAGAGACGGTGAACAGTCTGGAATTGATCGATGTTATCAGCCGTTCGTTGAACCCGTATACACAAAACGATGCGTTCATGCAATTGGCAGATAATCCTGAGATGCGTTTTGTAATTTCCAATACAACCGAAGCAGGTATAGCTTTCGACCCGAATTGCAAGCTGGATGACAAACCGGCTTCTTCCTATCCCGGCAAGCTGACGCAGTTGCTGTATCGTCGCTTCAAGACATTTAACGGCGACAAAAGCAAGGGCCTGATCATTTTCCCGTGCGAACTGATTTTCCTGAACGGACACAAGCTGAAAGAAACGATTTATCAATATATTGACTTATGGAACCTTGGCAACGACTTCAAGGCTTGGTTTGAAGAAGCGTGCGGCGTATACGCAACCTTGGTGGATCGCATCGTTCCGGGCTTTCCGCGCAAGGATATTGATGCCATTAAGGAGAAATTGCAGTATGATGACAATTTGGTGGTTCAGGCAGAAATATTCCATTTGTGGGTAATTGAAGCTCCGCAGGAAGTTGCCAAAGAATTCCCGGCCGACAAAGCAGGGCTGAACGTATTGTTTGTTCCCAGCGAAGCTCCATACCACGAACGCAAAGTTACCTTGCTGAACGGCCCGCATACCGTTTTGTCGCCGGTGGCATATCTTTCAGGCATAAACATTGTGCGCGATGCGTGTCAGCATGATGTTGTCGGCAAGTACATTCATAAAGTCATGTTTGACGAGTTGATGGAAACGCTGAACTTGCCGAAAGACGAATTGCAGCAATTTGCCAACGATGTGTTGGAACGTTTTAACAATCCATTTGTAGATCATGCGGTTACGAGTATTATGCTCAATTCGTTCCCGAAATATGAAACGCGCGATCTGCCCGGTCTGAAAACATATTTGCAGCGCAAAGGCGAATTGCCCAAAGGTTTGGTGCTCGGTCTGGCAGCCATCATCGCGTATTACAAAGGTGGCAAACGCGCCGATGGTGCCGACATAGTTCCGAACGATGCGCAGGAAATCATGGATTTGCTCAAACAATTGTGGGCAAGCGGCCGGAGCCGAACAGTGGCCGAAGGTGTTCTGGCTGCAAAATTCATTTGGAACGAAGACCTGAACCAAATCCCGGGGCTGACCGACATGGTGACGGAATTCTTGGAAAGTATACAAGCCAAAGGCATGTTGGAAACGGTTAAGTCCATTTTGTAATCCATATAGCCATGACTGCAGTCTTAAAAATAAACCCCGCTGACAATGTGGCTGTTGCCATTGAAGCACAGAAAGCCGGTGATACAATTCTGGTCAATGGAAACGAAATTACCTTGCAAGAAGACATTCCGGTCGGACACAAAATTGCATTGGAAAATCTGTCTGCCGGCGAGAATGTAATAAAATATGGTTATCCGATCGGGCATGTGACTTGTAATGTCAACAAAGGGACTTGGCTTAACGAACATAACATAAAGACCAATCTGGCCGGTTTGCTGGAATACACGTATCAGCCTGTTTCTCATGAACTTAACTTGCCGGAATGTTCACTCACTTTCAAGGGTTACAGGCGCGCCAACGGCGATGTGGGCATACGCAATGAAATATGGATTATCCCAACTGTGGGATGTGTGAATGGAATCGCAAACCAATTGGCGGAACAGTTGCGCCAAGAAACGGCAGCAGAAGGCGTGGATGCCATCGTTGCATTTCCGCATAATTATGGCTGTTCGCAATTGGGCGATGACCACGAAAATACCAAAAAAATCCTGCGTGACATGGTAATGCATCCCAATGCAGGTGGCGTGTTGGTAGTCGGATTGGGATGTGAGAACAACCAACCGGACATATTCGAACAATTCTGTGCCGGCTGTGACAAGGAACGCGTCAAATTCCTGATAGCCCAGAAGTCGCATGACGAGATAGCGGACGGAATGACTATCTTGCGGGAACTGTATGCCAAAGCAAAAGCCGATGTGCGCACAGAAATACCTCTCTCCGAATTGCGTGTGGGCCTCAAGTGTGGCGGTTCGGACGGTTTTTCCGGCATAACGGCCAATCCTCTGCTGGGCATGTTCTCCGATTTTCTGATTGCACAGGGAGGCATCAGTGTACTGACCGAAGTGCCTGAAATGTTTGGTGCAGAAACGATATTGATGAACCGATGCGAAAACGAACAATTGTTCAGGCAGACCGTTAAACTGATCAATGATTTCAAGGAATATTTTCTTGCGCATGGCGAACCGGTTGGTGAAAATCCCTCACCGGGCAACAAGGCCGGAGGCATATCCACATTGGAGGAAAAAGCCCTTGGTTGTACACAAAAATGTGGGAAAAGTCCGGTCAGCGGTGTGCTGGCGTATGGCGAACGCCTGCAAGTGAAAGGCTTGAGCCTCCTCTCTGCTCCCGGAAATGACCTGGTTGCCGCTACGGCATTGGCATCGGCAGGCTGCCATATCGTGCTGTTTACCACCGGCAGAGGAACTCCTTTTGGCACATATATACCCACAATGAAAATATCGACCAATACGGCATTGGCACAAAACAAACCAAATTGGATTGATTTCAATGCCGGCGTGATTGTAGAAGATGAACCCATGGAGCAAACCTGCAAACGATTTACAGATTATGTAATTCGCGTGGCAAGTGGCGAAAAGGTTAATAACGAACGCAAAAATTATCGCGAAATAGCCATATTTAAAACGGGAGTAACCTTATAACTCATTGCTTTGCAAGTATTTACAAGAAGCCGGTCCAAAACAGATTTTTGTGGCCGGTTTCTTGTAAGTGTTTTGTAGATACGATGGAAACGCAAATAGAAAGATATTCAGGGCTCATTTTTTTTCGGATTTCTTTCCTCAAGCTGTATCCCGTTTCGATATTTATTGTATCTTTGCAGAAACGGGTAAACTCAATTATTTAAGATTATGAACACTTTGGAAACAAAATTTGCGGGTTTGACATTGAAAAATCCGATTATCATGAGCAGTTGCGGACGCACGGCAAAGGCATTCAACAACAAAGAAATAGAAGCAGCCGGAGCCGGTGCCATTGTGCTGAAATCATTGTTCGAAGAAAATATTACGAGCGAAACAGACCGCCTGAATCAAAGCACAGATCATTCAGAAAGCGCTGACTATATGTATGATTATATTCGTTCGCACACAGTGAATGCGTATTTGCAGCTGATTCGTGACACAAAAGCCGTTTGTTCCGTTCCGGTTATTGCCAGCATAAACTGCCGCTCGGCGGGCGAATGGGTTCAGTTTGCCTGCATGGCGGAAGAGGCCGGCGCGGATGCGTTGGAATTGAATATCATGACGATACCTACCGATAAAGATTATGTAAGTGGCAATTTTGAGCAAATGCATTTGGATATCGTTCGTTCCATTCGGAAAAAGATAAAAATTCCGATGATTGTGAAATTGGGACGCAATATCTCCCATCCTGTCTGGCTGATAAATCAACTGAAAGCCAATGGTGCCAATGCTGTTGTGTTGTTCAACCGCCCGTATCAACCGGATATAAACATTGATACCATGCAGTTTACGGCCGGACCTGTTTTTAGCTCTGAGTCGGATCTGGCAGAATCGTTGCGCTGGGCGGCCATAGCATCGGCTGCTGTAAACGGCATTGACATTGCCGTTTCGGGCGGTGTACATAGTGGTGCCGATGTAGTCAAAGCGTTGCTGGCAGGCGCATCGGCGGTAGAAGTTTCAAGTGTCGTATATAAAAAAGGCAATGCTTGGTTTGGGCAAGCGTTGCAGGAACTGGCACAATGGCAGGAAAAACATCAGTATGAGAATATTTCCGAATATAAGGGCAAAATGAATGTGGCAGGTACGGGAAATCCCGACTTTTGGTTTCGGACACAATTCCTGAAGTATTTTGCTTCCCAGGAAGAATAAGGATGGCCGTTGTCCGTCTGGGAATGAAAAAGAGCATTGCCTTTCGGGTAATGCTCTCTCTTTGAGCGGAAAACGGGGCTC
>CAYUYS010000020.1:0-15544 GCA_964449415.1 uncultured Paludibacteraceae bacterium
GTTCGTTTCTGGCCAATGATGTAATTGCTGTTTCGGCCTGCGTTTCGGTATTAACCAACGTCACCTTGCCCATAGACGTACCATCGGCATTCACACATTTTATCTTATTGCCTGCTACTTCAATTACATCACCAATGGTAATGGTACCGTCGGTCTTACCCGTAGCAATGTCTGTCACCAAGCCAATGCGCGCACCGCCCAAATCCTGTATGTAACCGCTGAACTCAGGGATTACTTTTGTCGCTTCTTCACGCAACGCCTTCACAGCAGATACATTAATCGTACAGGTGTTTACTTCAGAATCAAATGTGCCAAGTGCGCCCTTAAACACGCCGGTGATAGAGGGTGAAAAATGAGCAGCGCCTGTTTGCACCGTGTGTCCCTGGCATACGAGCTGCCGGATTTTCTCATCCACTACGTTGATTACGTTCACTAAGGTGTCAAGACGGAACTCTGTGCGTTCAGACACAATGGCTTCGGCTATGTCTTCCACATTCATGCATTTTAGCGTACGCACGGTAGCTACATAATCTTCTTTCACATCTTTTGTCAGGGCATTAGATCTGAGATCATAGAGCCAATTGTAAGATTTACTCTCACTCATAACAGAATATTTTTAAGAGTTATACAAATAAATATTAACGCCACAAATATAATACATATATTTATAAATACCAAACGTTTTTGATAAAATATTTATATTATATTGTCAGAAACATAGACTTTTAAGAGATACAACCATCCGAAGTGCGATTTTCTGCTAATATAAGTGATAAATTCTTTGCCATAAACCCCAATTTGGGCTATCATTATATAATATATATTGTTCGTATTTGTAATAAATTTACTATCTTTGTCGTCGTTATTAGCAATCATACTCCGAAGCATAAGAACCTAACATTTATGAAACTATCGACTATCGCATTCACACTGTGGTGTTGCAGCCTTGCAACGCCGTGTGCATGCACCACTAAGGGCGAATGGCCCGGCGAACAAGCACAGGAAACAGCCAATAATAACACCGAAAAAGACACCATAAATAATACGACAATGAACAAGACAGAAACACTGATTATGACGGTGGGGACGGACACCTTTACGATTACCCTGCAAGACAATGCCACGGCAAATGCTTTCCGCACGCTGCTGCCCATGACGGTAAGCATGACGGAGCAGGCCGGGAACGAGAAGTACTACTATCTGCCGGCGGATTTGCCCACCAATGCGTCGCGCCCCGGCAAGATACATGCCGGCGATATTATGCTGTGGGGCGATAATTGTTTAGTAGTGTTTTACGACACATTTACCACTGCCTACAGCTACACACGCATAGGCCGTGTGGACGCACCCGCAAGGCTAAAGGCAGCGCTCGGGGCAGGCAATGTACGGGTTACTTTTGCAATAAAGTAGCCACAGTAAGCGCAAAAGCATCTGCACCTACTAGACATAAACTTTCGGATATATATATTTCAGCAATTCGGTAAGCATTTATACAAAAATTCGGTCGCATTTCCGGCTATTTTTACTATCTTTGGCCTGTTTTTATTCAGAGCAATATGTATATAAGAAAGATTATTTTGCTGTTATGTTTGTTCATGCCTTCGGTCATCCTTTGCGGGCAAAAGACCCAATTAGTGCGCTACGGTGATTTTGAGCATTTTACGGTGCGTTACATCACCGAATCGAAGGTATTGGGCGGTAAGAAAAAGACCTTATACGTAGTCGGTCCGACCGACACGATACACGGAAACATCCCTTACGACTATGGCGTAAGCACCCTGTGGAGCAGTTCGAATGCATACGCCAATGTGCTGGGCATAGCCAAGGGAAGCAACACCATGTCGCCCGAGCAACGTGGTAGTGGTCACTGTGTTCGTTTAGACGTATTGTTGGAAAAAGTGCAGGTCTTTGGCGTGGTTGATATATCCGTCATCATATCCGGCTCCCTCTTCCTGGGCCGCACCTTAGAGCCTATACGCAGCACGAGCGATCCCTACCGCAACATAGACATGGGCATACCCTTTACCGGCAAGCCAAAGGCACTAATGTTTGATTACAAGGCGCGTATATCCGACAAGAACATTATCTCCAAATCCAACGGCTTCAAGGTGAAGGAATATGCCGGCAAGGATGCGGCCATGATATTTGTCTTTCTGCAGAAACGGTGGGAAGATGCCAACGGCAAGGTATACGCCAAGCGCATAGGCACCGGTTTCCAATATATCGACAAATCCGTGCCGAATTGGCAGAACGCATGCCAGTTGCCCATTCACTATGGCGACGTGAGTGGCCGGCCTATTTATGACTCGCGGATGGGCTTATTGCCCCAAGCGGATATGCCGTATTGTTGCCGGAATAGCCGGGGAGAAATGGTGGAAATACAGGAAGTAGGGTGGGGCACAGAGGACGATACGCCGACCCATGTTATGGTTATGTTTTCCTCCAGCATACAGAAAGCATTCTGGGGCACTGTAGGCAATGCTCTTTGGGTGGATAACGTCAAGTTTGTGTATTAAAGATAGCGGGAGTGTTCGGCTGTTCCGACACTCCCGCTTCCGTCTCTTCCGCTGTGGATTATGCTATGCCTGCGATGCGCTTGGCTTCCGCAATGATAGCCTGTGCAAGCCGGTCTGCTTGCTCTTTGGTCTGCGCTTCGCTGTATACCCGGATAATGGGCTCAGTATTGGATTTGCGCAGGTGTACCCAGCCCTGTGGGAAGTCTATTTTCACGCCATCCTTGTCGTTGATGTCATACTGTTTGTACAGGTCTTTCAGGGCAATGAGCAGGGCATCTACATCAATATCAGGCGTCAGATCTATACGGTTTTTGGAGATGAAATAGTTCGGGAAGGTCTTGCGCAATTCCGATACCTTCAGGTTCCGTTTGGCCAGATTTGTCAGGAACAAGGCGATACCCACCAGCGCATCACGCCCGTAGTGTGATGCCGGATATATGACCCCGCCGTTTCCCTCTCCGCCGATAACGGCATGCGTGGCTTTCATTTCGGCCACGACGTTCACTTCGCCCACTGCTGATGCGGAATGGGTGCCGCCATGCTGCTGCGTAATGTCACGCAAAGCGCGGGTCGAACTCATGTTGCTGACGGTGTTTCCGGGCGTGTGCCGGAGCACGTAGTCGGCTACGGACACCAGCGTGTATTCCTCGCCGAACATGTCTCCGTTTTCGCAAACAATGGCCAGCCTATCCACGTCGGGATCCACCACGAAGCCCACGTCGGCTTTGCCTTGCCTTAGCAGGTCGGAGATGTCGGTCAGATGCTCGGGCAGAGGCTCCGGATTGTGCGGGAATTGGCCGTCGGGTGTGCAGTTCAGTTTTTCAATATGCTTCACGCCGAGTGCTTCCAGAAGGGCGGGTATGGCGATGCCTCCGACGGAGTTAACGCAGTCGATAGCCACCGTGAAATTTGCTGCCTTGATGGCCGCTGCATCGACCAGCTCGAGCGCAAGCACGTGGTCAATATGTTTCTGTGTGTAGTCTGTTTTGTGGGTAAGCTTGCCGATGCGATCTACGTCGGCAAAGGTGAAATCTTCGGCTTCGGCAATGGCCAGCAAGGCCTTCCCCTCGGCATCGTTCAGGAACTCGCCACGTTCGTTCAACAGTTTGAGTGCATTCCACTGTTTGGGGTTGTGGCTGGCGGTCAGGATGATGCCGCCTGCTGCGCCCTCCATGCTTACGGCGAGCTCTGTGGTGGGCGTGGTAGCAAGGCCTATATTCACCACATCTAATCCCATGCCCATCAGTGTGCCGCAGACGATTTGTTCTATCATCTCGCCGGAGATACGCGCATCGCGTCCAACTACAATTTTGTTACTGCCATTCTTGTTTCCATGCCTTATCAGAGTGGCATAAGCAGCGGTGAATCGCACAATGTCTAATGGATTCAAGCCTTCGCCGGTTTTTCCGCCCATCGTTCCGCGGATACCGGAAATAGATTTAATAAGTGTCACAGGGGTAATAAATTAAGTGAGGTTGTTATGATAGTGTGAATTGAAAGGTCAGTTTTTCTGTATTTTGATTTTTATTTCGTAGGCGTATGGCGTCACGCTGTCCGAGTCATCCGAGAAACCAAGTTTGGACTCAACGATTAGTTTTGCGTGTGAATTGTTGCGCAGCATGTATCCAATGGCCTCTTGCCATCCGGTGCAGCTATAATCCGACGAAACGCCGTATTGGAACGTAATCGGATAGGCGGTCTCGTCCGTTGTCCAATAGCTGGTAGTGTCGGAGTGTTCGCCCAGCTCCCAGCGTTTATATCGTATGATCACCTTGTCGTAATAGGCAACGGTATCGGTGCCGGTTCCTTCGTCCACTAACTGGAAATACAGTCCGCTTTCGGTCAGCACGTATTCGTTGTCTGCGAATTGATTGTCGGCAGGAAACTCACTCAATACCTGTATGTTTTCTCGGGCGATATAGTCGGCTATCAGTTGCTTTTCCGCCTTGCGTTGCACGGAATATACGCTGTCGCGGTCTTTGCAGCCGGTTGCGCACAATGTGGTTAAAACAAGTATGGTCAGGATGGAAGAACTTATTCTTTTCATAAATGGTATCTTGCTTTTGAATTGCTTGCAAATATCTGATTATTCTCTGTATGTAACAAGTTAAATATAAACGCGGTTAGTTAAAAGTTTCCGCGTGCCTCTCTTTACAGTTCCATGACTTCTATGTCTATGCGTACGTTGGTATATGCGCCGATTTTGGCATCGTTGCCGTACTGGCCGTATGCCAGATACCACGGGGCCAGTATGGTAGCCTTTTCTCCTTCGTGGAGGAGCAGCAAGGCAGCGTCTACTGCTGCCGGCACTTGCTTTTTTCCTATTTGTACGGTTGTGACCATGTCTTCGCACAGCGTTCCGTCCAGCAGGTATACTTGTTGGGCAATGGTTACGGTCTGTTCTTTCTGCAATGCCAGTCCGTCTGTATGGCGGGTTATCCTATACCAGAACCCTTGGTCGTCCTGCACGTATGGCTGCTTGGAGGCGACCACGTATGTGGCTAGTTCGGTGTTGGCCTTCAGCACCAATTGCTGATTCATTTCTATCATGGCCAATGCAACAGAATCAACTCCCGACTGCTTGTTGCTGGGCAACTGAGGCCTTTTTTTGCCACATGCGGGCAGCAGCGCACAGCATGCGACTGTCAGTATCGTGTACAGCAAGCCGCGTGTATGTCGGCAGGTTGTTCTGTGGTTCATGTGTTTATCGTATGTTGGCTATGCTGATAATGTCGGCAAAAACGCCGGCTGCCGTTACGCCGGCACCTGCGCCATAGCCTTTAATCATCATGGGGAATTCGTTGTAGCGTTCTGTGGTTATCAATACGATGTTGTTGCTGCCTTGCAGGTCGTAGAAGGGGTGCATGTGGTCCACTTCCTGCAGTCCGACACGGCATTTGCCTCGTTCCATGGTAGCCACAAAGCGCCATCGCTTGTTTTGGGCTGCCAATGCCTTGCGTTTTTGCTCGAATTCGTTGTCTAATTCCGGGATATTCGTCCAGAATTCGTCTAAGTTTCCCGCGAAGAATCTGTCAGGAATAAACAGGTCTTTTTCCACGTCTTCCTGGTTGACTTGGTAGCCGGCTTCGCGTGCCAGAATGACTAATTTGCGTATGACATCCTTGCCGCTTAGGTCTACACGCGGGTCGGGCTCGGAAAAACCGGCTTCTTTGGCAGCCAGAATGGCCTTGCTTAACGGCATGTTTTCACTAAGCGTGTTGAAAATGAAATTCAGCGTTCCTGACAAGACGGCTTCCATTTTAAGAATGGCATCGCCGCTGTTTATCAGGTTGTTCATGGTGTTGATAATGGGCAGCCCAGCACCGACATTGGTTTCAAACAAATACTTCACGCCGCGGCTGCGCGACAGTGTCTTGAGCCGTTCGTATTTTTGGTAATCGGAAGATGCGGCGATTTTGTTTGCTGCCACGACCGATACGTTGTTTTCGAGCATGGCTTCATACAAGTCGGCTATTTCCCGGCTGGCGGTGCAATCCACAAAAACGGAGTTGAAGATGTTCATCTTCAGGATTTCGTTGCGCAAGATGTCCGGGGTGGAGACTATTCCGTGCTGCTCTATCGCTTCGTGGTAGTTGGCCAGATCTATGCCGTTTCTGTCCAATAATAGTTTGTTGGATTTCGCAATGCCCACGACATTCAGTTTGAGTCGGTTGTGTGCCATGAGTTTGGGTTGCTGCTGTCCGATTTGTTCCAGCAGGCTTCCGCCGACAATTCCCGTTCCTACGACAAACAGATTGAGCACCTGATATTCGGACAGAAAGAAAGAATCGTGAATGACATTCAGGGCTTTGCGGAGTGATTTGGTGTCGGTAACAAATGAAATGTTTGTTTCCGATGCGCCTTGTGCACAAGCTATTACGTTGATGCCGTTGCGCCCCAGCGTGCCGAACAATTTGCCGGCTATGCCGGGTGTGCGCTTCATGTTTTCGCCGACAATGGCTACGGTAGCCAGATCTTTTTCTGCAAAAATGTCGTTGATTTCGCCTTGGGCAATTTCGTTGGAGAATTCCTGATGCAGAACGCTTACGGCTTTGTCGGCATCGGCATTTTTCACACCGATGGAGGTCGTGTTCTCGGACGATGCCTGCGATACAAGGAATACACTGATGCCATTTTGGGCCAAAGACCGGAATATTCGGTAATTGACACCAATGACACCCACCATGCCCAAACCTTGTATGGTAATGAGTGCCGTGTCGTTGATACTGGAAATGCCTTTAATGGCTTTCCCTTTTTCGCCGACTTTTTCCCTGGAGATATATGTTCCTGCGGCTTCCGGATTGAATGTGTTTTTTATCACAATGGGAATGTTGCTGTGATAAGCCGGGAATATGGTTGGCGGATAAATGACTTTTGCACCGAAGTTGCACAATTCCATGGCTTCTATGTAGCTCAGCCGTTCTATTACATAGGCGTTGTTGATGATGCGCGGGTCGGCAGTCATGAATCCGTCCACGTCGGTCCATATTTCCAGTTTCTCGGCATTCAGTATGGAGGCCAGCAGGGCGGCGGTATAGTCAGAACCGCCGCGGCCTAGGTTTGTGGTATTGCCTGTGTTTTTGTCGGTGGATATGAAGCCGCCGCAGACAACGGTATGTGGCGCATCGGCAAACTTTTCCTTTACCAAGACGCTGGTTGCATTCAGGTCGACGATGTGTTTGTCAAATTGCGCGAAGGTGCGTATATAATCACGCGAATCGAAGTGTACGGCATTGGCAATCGTGTTTGCGACTATGACTGAAGACAAGCGTTCGCCATAGCTGACTATGGTATCGGTAATTCTTGCCGAAATGTCTTTTATGAGAAACAGGCCTCTGAAGATATTGGCCAAATCGTTGAATAATCCTTCCACCAAGGTTTGCGTATCTGCCACGAGAGCCGGGATAACCACTTTTTTCAGCAAATCCAAATGGCGTGTACGCATTTGCTCCAACAGTACGACATATTGTTCATCGCCGGCAGTTGCCTTGCGTGCGGTTTCGTATAACTGGTCGGTTACTCCTGACAAGGCGGATACGACTACGATAATCTGTTCCTGCTCAGCCTCTACAATCTTTTTAACTTGCCACACACTATCAACGCTACCTACGGATGTACCGCCGAATTTCAGAACCTTCATATAGAATGTATTATTTCAAGAATTGACATGAATGCCTGTTTGGCCTCGCAGCCGATCATTTGGCAAAAGTACTGTTTTTTTCGTAATTGGACAAACTCTTTTTGTACTCGGTGGGTGTCATGCCGTACATGGCCTTGAAGCATTTGCTGAAGTAGCGCGAGTCGTTCATTCCGACCATATAGGTTATTTCCGTGACGTTGTATTGTCCTGTTTCCAGCAGTTGTGCGGCCCGTTTCACGCGGACTTCGCGGACAAACTCCACAGGCGACAGTCCGGTAAGGCTTTTCAGCTTGTTAAAGAAAACCGTGCGGCCGAGCGCCATTTCCGACACCATGTCGTCAATCATCAGTTCGTTGTTGTCCATGTTGCGTTCCATGAAATCGAGCAGTTTGGCCAGAAAGGTTTCTTCGGGAGAAATCTGTTCCTTCTTTTGCGGTGTCAGGTTCAGCAGCTCTTTCCGGTAGCGTTCTTGCAAGCGTTTGCGTTGGGTCAGTATGTTTTCTACGCGGGCTTTCAGGTACAGGGGTGAGAATGGTTTGGTGATATAATCGTCTGCTCCGTATTTCAAGGCATCGAGACGGCTTTCAACGGCCGTTTTTGCCGTCAGCAGAATAATGGGAATGTGGTTGGTGGCCTCATCGGATTTCAGATCGTTGGTCATTTCCAGTCCGTCCTTATTGGGCATCATGAGGTCGGATATGATTAGGTCCGGAACCAGCTTGCGTGCCTTTTCGAGGCCTTGTGCTCCGTCTTTGGCTGTTTCTGTCCGGTATTTGTTTCGGAAGATGCCGGATAGGAAAGCGCGCATTTCTTCGTTGTCTTCCACAATCAGAATGCTTGTGGCATCATGTCCGATGGCGGGTATGTGGTTGGATGTATGCGCAGCAGCCGGCGTTTGCACCTGATTTTCTTTCTTGTCCGTATCTGCAACGATGAAATCGACATTGTCGTCGTAATGTTCCTTCCCTTCGCGGAACATGACCGTGAAGGTTGTGCCTTTGTTTAGCTCGCTGTCCACTTCGATGTATCCTTTGTGCAAGTCGACCAGTTCTTTGACCAGATTAAGGCCGATGCCGGAGCCGCGTGTGTTGTTCAGGCTTTGCTGGTCGTGGGATGATGCGAAACGTTCAAACAGCACATTGCGTTTTTCACGAGCAATGCCGATGCCTTCATCCATTACTTTCAGCAACACAAAGCCGTTCATTTTTTCTATTTCCACGGTAATGGATTTTCCTTGTGGTGTGAATTTGAACGCGTTGGAAAGCAGATTGTACAATATGATGTCTGTTTTGTCGCGGTCGATATACAGGATACAGTCGCCTGCTTTGTTGGTTATTTCAAAATGTATGTTTCTGTCCAAGGCTTCTTTTGTAAAATTGGCTGCTGTTTCGCGTACCAGATTTTCGATGTGTGTGGGCTGGATTTTCAGCCTCATTTTCTTGTTCTGTATTTTCCTGAAATCCAGTATCTGGTTGATCATCCGCAACATACGCGAGGTATTGCTTTGGATTACTTGCAGTTGTTCGCGTACGCTCGGGGTTATCTTTTCGTTGTGCAGGATGTTTTCTACCGGCCCCATAATCAGGCTCAGAGGCGTTCTGAGCTCGTGCGAAATATTGGTGAAGAAACGTAATTTTATGTCGGTCACTTTCTGTTCAATTTCAATGTCGCTGCGCAACTTGTTGTAGATGGAAGCCAGATAGTAGACAAAGAACAGGACGGTCAGGATAAGGATGGCGTAAAGGATATAGGCAATGGGCGTTTCCCAGAACGATGGTTTGACAATGATGGTCATGACTTTCTCGTTCTGCATCCAGATACCTTCTTTGTTGGTGGATTTTACCCTGAAACGATAGGTTCCTTTGGGCAGGTTGGTATATGTGGCTTTGCGCTGGTCGTGGACATAGTTCCAGCTGTCCTCAAAATTTTCCAGCATGAAGGCATATTGGATTTTTTCCGGACTTTCGTAGTCAATGGCAGCGTATTCCAGACTGAATACGGATTGCTCGTGATGCAGTGTTAAAGTCTGTGTTTCGCCTATGCATTGTGTCAGCGGAGAATTTTTGCCGCCAATTTCAACGTTTTTATTGAACAACTGGAAACCGGTGAATTCAATGGCCGGGATGTCGTCGATGCGGAGCACGAGTTCCGGATCAAAGGCATAGATACCTTTGTTGCTGCCGAAGAGCAGTTTGCCCGCACTGTGATAGATGCCGGTTGATTCGGAGAAATAGGCATCGCCGGCTTCGCTTAACACGTTGAAATTCTGGAACACGCCGTTCGACAGGTCATATCGGGAAATGGTGTTTTCCGAACTGAGCCATAAGTTGCCTTGTTTGTCTTCCTGAATGCACAATACAATGTCGCTTCCCAATCCGTTTGTCATGGTATAGCTCTGAAATTCAGCCGGTTTTTTCGCATCGGCTTTCCGTATGAGCTTGTTCAGTCCGCCTCCAAAAGTGCCGATCCACAATGTCCCCGACTTGTCTATGTGCAGACAATGTACATCATTGTTACCCAACGAATTGGAACGGCTTCCTATCTTTTGTGAGTAGAAAATGTCCGATTCCGTAATGCGTGTTGCATTCAGGTTTACTTGCAGCAGGCCGTTTGTACTTGCAATCCACAGCGTGTTTTCTCTGTCAATCAGCATGTTCCGGATTTTCGAGCACTTGTTCATGGGGTAGAATTTGAGATCGTTTCCGGCATGGATGAATTGTATTTTCCCGTCTTTTTCGCGGGCGACGTTCAGTCCTCCGCCGAAGGTTCCGATGAGTATATCGTTGCCGGGCCCCTGGATAATGCTGTATATATTGTCGTTTGATAAGCTGTACGCGTCGTTGTCCGAGTGGTTGTATTGTTGCAGCGTGAATCGTGGTTTTTCGCCGGGATTATGTTGGGGAGTCAGCACAATCAGGCCTCTGCCTTTGGAGCCCATCCACAGACGTCCTTTCGGGTCTTCGTATATGCAATAGACCAGATCGGTCAGATAATCCCCTTTGTGTGAGACAGTTCCATTCTGACACAGGAAACCGATGGGCTGCATGGCACGATCATAAAAACGGGTGCGCCCGTCCTTGGTGGCAACGATGAGGAATTTGTCCGATGTTTCCTTCAACGCACGCACTTCGTTTGAAGTCAGCGTGTTCCGCTCTGTTTCCGGTTTTGTCAGCTGAAATTGTGATTTGATGGCCACTATTTTTTCGAGCCCTTTGTTGTATGTGCTGAGCCACAGGTGTCCTTTGTTATCCGAGTAGGCGGTGTGGATAACGTTGGAGAAGCGACAGTTGGCGGATTCCGGTTCGTTGAAGAAGTATTCCAGACGGTCTTCTTCCCGGTTGTAATACGAAAATCCGCCCCCTTGCGGGTTTATCCACAAACGACGGTTTACGTCCTCGAACAGGATATGGTTGGGCATGAGCGATGCGCTGTGTACGGCATCCACCTTGGGCCGGAAGTGCTTGAGGGAGTTTGTTTTGGGATTGAAGCGGAATATGCCGAGTTGTTCGGAAATGAGCCATGCTATGCCGTACGAGTCAGCTGCAACAAGGGAAAAATGGTCGGATGTGATGCTCGATTCGTTCGCTGACGAAAAGTTTGTCAGTTCAGATTTCCGAATATCGTACACATAAAATCCGGCATTGGTCGTGGTGGCAATCAGGTAGCGTTTGTCAATCATTTCCAGATCCGTGATACGACTTTCGGTTTGCAGAGCGATGCGTTCAAAACGCGAATCGGCATCGGAATAACGCCACAGCATTCCGTTGTCCGTTCCAAACCATATTTCGTCGTTGCCAATGTATGCGGCGGAGAAGTTGTTTTCCGGTTTTACAGGATCAGGTTGATAGAACCGTATTTCGTTATTGGCTTTGATACAATGAATGCCAATATCAGTTCCGGCCCACACATTGTTTTCTTTGTCTTTTTTGATAAAATTGACCCGATCGCTTTTTAGCGGGAACTTGGAATGTGTGTTGTATTCGGTGATGGTCAAGTCTTTCGTTCCTTTTGGCTCGGCCTTTATGATGCCGTTTTGTTCATTGACCATCCATATTTCCCCCGGATTGGTTTCCAGAAAATAATCCTCGTATTGTCCTTTCGATACGATGTGTACGGCCTTTCCGGGCAGGCTGACAAACTTTTCCAGGCGGGGGTCGAAACGATGGAATCGGTCATCGTAGGTTTGAAACCAGATATAGCCTAATTGGTCTTCCTTGATGAAGTCAATGCGGTTGGCTGTGATTTGGCTGTTGTCACCCGGATAGGACTTGTATATGGTGAACTGGTAGCCATCGAACTTGTTCAATCCGTCCCAAGTGCCGAACCACATGAATCCCTTGTGGTCTTGCGTTATGGCCATTACCGTGTTTTGTGACAAACCATCGCCGACCGAGTAATGCTGGAACGAATATGTCGTGTTGGCTTTCAGGATACCGGCAATGCAAAATAGCCCGACAAATATAAAAATGTGTTTTTTCATATATGCAGTTATAATTTATCTGAACATATTTTTGGAATAAGTTTTTTGTCGACTATTGAACACACGGACCGGATTATCGGCTCTGTATTCCGGAATGGTTGCAGCCAAGTTGTTTTGTTCCGGCGGCCTTTATCTATTGCCCGACCAGATCCATAAGGTATTGGCCATAGGCGGTTTTTTCCAGTTTTTTGCCCAATGCAAGCAGTTGCCGGTTGTCAATCCACCGGTTGCGCCACGCTATTTCTTCTATACAGCTGATGTAGAAGCCTTGCCGATTCTGTATGGTAGCCACAAAGTTGGATGCTTCGAGCAGGCTGTCGCAGTTGCCCGTATCCAACCATGCGAATCCGCGGCCGAAAAGTTTTACCGTCAGACTTCCTTCTTCCAGATACAGTTTGTTCAGGTCTGTTATTTCATATTCTCCGCGTGCCGATGGTTTGAGTGATGCTGCCTTTTGGGTTACGGTCGCATCGTAGAAATAGAGTCCCGGCACGGCATAGTTGCTTTTGGGCTGTGCCGGTTTTTCTTCTATGGAGAGCACTTTTCCCGTGTCATCGAATTCCACAACGCCGTACGCGCGCGGGTCTTTGACGGCATAACCGAACACGCAGGCCCCTTTCTTGATGGAGGCGGCTTGCCGCAGCATGGCCGAAAAACCTTGTCCGTAAAACATGTTGTCGCCCAAAATCAGGCAACCGGGTCCGCCGTTCAGGAAATCGGCTCCCAAGACGAACGCTTGTGCAAGGCCGTTCGGCACTTCTTGTATTTTATATTGGAAATTCATGCCCAATTGCTCGCCGTTTCCAAGCAAGTCCTGAAACATGGGCAAATCTCGCGGGGTAGATATGATAAGCACTTCTCTGATTCCTGCCAGCATGAGTGTGGATAGCGGATAGTAGATCATGGGTTTGTCGTAGACCGGCATGATTTGTTTGGAGATGGCTTTCGACAAGGGATACAAGCGTGTGGCACTTCCTCCTGCAAGAATGATTCCTTTCATAGATATGTTAAATGTGTAAGTTTTTCGGTTGGTTTTGCCGTTGCGCAAAAGTCAAGCCCAAATATAATACAAAAAATTGGACTATTCGCGTTGGAAGTCGTTATTTTTCCATTTTATGTAATTTTTTGAGAGCAGAACCAGGAATTTGCCGGTTTCGTCAGCTGTCTGTTGCGTGGCGGGCGATATTTCTTTGTGTGTTCGGCGCAGGTTCATAATGCCATACAGAAACACGAAACACATTTCGGTATCGGATATGGCCGGGTCTGTCGTCTTGCTTTTGAGCAAAGTTATGGCCGGCAGGATGTGATAGAATTTTGCGTTGTATGCAACGTCTTTTCCTGTTTCCAGCAGGTATTTGTGCATGTCTTCCACATCGGACAATATGTTTTTAACCAATTGTATGTGTCCTTTTTGCTGTACATTTTCCGTGCGCATCATGTCCATCAGGCTTTCGTACCATTCTTTGATATGCCGGCGTTCCGGTTCCGTCACAGTGTATGCGGCAATCAGATGTTGTTCAAGCCGGTCAATATCCAGGCCATAGGCGCGGATGATGTCCTCCACATGAAACATGTACAAGAGGTATTCGGCTATATTCTCCTTGATGAGTTTTTGTGCAATCAACATGATATGTTGTTTAGTTGCCTAAAAAAGCTTCCAGTTCGCGTCTTTCTTTTTTTGTTGGGCGTCCTGTGCCGCGTGCCCTGCCCATTTGGGCGGCTATTTTGCTTAATTCCAGCAATTCCAGTTGGTCGGGTGGGGTAATGTCAAGCATATATTCGGGCACTAATTTGGCGCCCAGCCGGTTTTCGGTCAGGGCGAGTACGCGGTATGTCGCCCAGATGGGATGGCGGCGCACTTGTATTTCGTCGCCTATCCTGATTGTGCGTGATGGCTTTACGGCCACACCTTGTATCTGGATATGTCCTTTTTTGCACGCTTCGGCTGCCATGCTGCGTGTTTTATACAGGCGCATGGCCCACAGCCATTTGTCAATCCGAACTTCTTCCGTCATCTGGTTGGGTGTTGGTTTATTTTCCGTTGAATTGCGTCATGGTCAGTTGGACTCCGGCCAAGCAGAAACTTTTTATGATTTCGCCACATGTTTCCAATCTGGCCGGCAATGCTTCTTCTTCGTCCTGGTTCCATTGGCCGAGTACGTAGTTGATTTGTGCGCCGTGAGGAAAGTTGCTGCCAATGCCGAAACGCAGCCGGGCATAGCTTTGTGTGCCGATGGTTTCCTGTATGTTTTTCAGGCCGTTGTGTCCGGCATCGGAACCTTTGGCGCGCAGCCGCAGTGTCCCGAAGGGCAATGCCAGATCGTCTACGAGGACGAGCATGTTTTCGACCGGTATTTTGGCCTGTTGCAGCCAATAGCGTACGGCATGCCCGCTCAGGTTCATGTAGGTGGAGGGCTTCAGCAGCAGCAGTGTGCGGCCTTTCAGTCGGTATTCGGCTGTAGCTCCGTACCGGTTCTCCGCAAAAAAGATATTGGACGCTTCGGCAAAAGCGTCCAATATTCTAAAACCTATGTTGTGGCGGGTATTTTGGTATTCGGCACCGATGTTACCCAAGCCGACAATCAGATACTTCATGTTTGTGCATTAAGAAATTTTACGCTCTTATGCCCCGGCTGCAGCAGCGGCACCACGTGCGGCACGTGTCAGTTTGACTTGTGCGACAACCGCATTCTTGGCGTTCATCATTTGCAGTTTGTCAACCACCACATCGGCCACCTGAATTTTCTTACCCAAACCGAGGTGGGTCACATCCAACACGATGTGTTCCGGAATGTCCGTATAAATGCCTTTCACTCTGAGTTTGCGCATTCCCAAATTCAGTTTACCGCCGGCTTTCACACCTTCTGCCAGACCGGTCAGTTTTACGGGCACTTCCACTTCTACGGGTTTTTGCTCGCTTACTTCCAGAAAATCAATGTGCAACAACGCATCCGTCACCGGGTGGAATTGCAGTTCTTTCAATACGGCTTTTTTGGTTTGCTTGCCGATGGTCAGGTTTACCACATACACTTCGGGGGTGTAGATGAGCTTACGCAAATCGCTTGTTGTTGCGTAGAAGTTAATGTTTTCATCGCCTCCATACAAAACGCAGGGTACGTTGTTGGCAGCACGGCAAGCCTTTGTGGCTTTTTTACCGAGTTCGGTCCTTACGATACCGGTCAATTCAAATGTTTTCATTTTTTGTTCGATTAATGTGTTACTCAAAATTCAGGCAGTTGGGTTTTAAGTGAGAGCTGCCTTATTTCCCATCACACTTTCTTTTGCAAAAAAGCGGCGCAAAGGTAGAAAAAAAAACGGATATACCAATACGTATTTGCTTTTTGGCAAATCTACTGGTTGAATGAAATGATAGAATGAATTAAAATGAAAAAGTTGCGTCCGGCGCAG
>CAYUYS010000021.1:0-15418 GCA_964449415.1 uncultured Paludibacteraceae bacterium
GTTTTCATATTCATTCAGATTGAATTATACTCAAATCATCACGAAAATTGCATATTTGACGAAGAAATTCTAATATATTAATATTATTTGTGATGTGAAAATGATTCAGTTTTTATAGAGCATGTTTTTGGTCTATAAAGGGTTCAGTTTTGTTTTTATAACCGGTACAATAAAGTATATAGTTTCGCTTTCGGATATGCCGTCGGCCCTACGAAATGACTGTTGCGACTACCCTGCGCCTGCCGCCGTGATTGCGGAATTCGCATAAATAGATGCCTTGCCAAGTGCCGAAGTTCAGACGACCGTGACTAATCGGGATATTCAAAGATACACCCGTAATGGTAGATTTTGCATGCGCCGGCATATCATCATCGCCTTCGTACGAATGTTGGTAATAAGGTTCACGCTCTTTTACCAAACGATCGAAAATCGCATTCATATCGGTCTGCACGCTGGGATCCGCGTTTTCATTGATGCTCAAGGCCGCGCTTGTGTGTTTTACGAACAAATTCAACATGCCGGTTTCCGGCAAATCCGGTAAGTGACTGATAATCTCCTGTGTAACCAAGTGAAAACCGCGTCCGTATGGCCGTAATTCAAATTCTGTCTGTTGTATCATGTTGCAAAAATAGAAAATATATGTCCATTTGTACAAACAAGACCGCTTCTTGCCTGCTTCTCAACACTATTCTCCCCTACTCTTCATGCTTTGTTTTAGCACATTATAATCAGTTGATTATCAGAAATATTTCCAATAATCTGACATAAAATTTCCATGATAACAAAAAATCAGACCCAACGAAAATACTTAGAAATAGTGATTGTTCAGGCAACGATTAATGCGTACTTTTGCATGTAAAAACAGTAAACGCTGCTTATGAAATTGTCGGAACTGAAAACAGGCGAAAAAGCCTTGATTGTCAAATTATCCGGTTATGGTGGATTCCGCAAACGCATTGTGGAAATGGGATTTGTAAAGGGTAAAATGGTTGAGGCTGTCAACGTGGCTCCGCTGCGTGACCCTGTTGAGTACTACCTGATGGGATACCGTGTGTCGTTGCGTCGCAGCGAAGCCGAAAACATAGAAGTTATATCCATGCAGGAAGCGGAGGCCATTGCCAAGCAACAACACTTGCAAAACGATTATCACGGAACCATAACGGAAGACGATGTGCGTCAGGTGGCGTTGGAACGTCGCAAGGCGATAAAGATTGCGTTTGTCGGCAATCCGAACTGCGGCAAGACCAGTCTGTTCAATGCCATAACCGGCGAACACGAACATGTCGGCAATTACGGCGGTGTAACCGTTGATGCCGTACAAGGCCGGTTTGATTACAAAGGCTATCGCTTGCAGGTGGTCGATTTGCCGGGAACCTATTCATTGTCGGCATACAGCCCGGAAGAAACCTACGTCCGGAAGCATATCATAGAAGAACAGCCGGATGTGGTAGTGAATGTGGTAGATGCATCCAATCTGGAACGCAACTTGTTTCTGACCACACAACTGCTGGACATGAACGTGCGAATGGTCATAGCCTTGAACATGTACGACGAACTGCAGGAACGTGGCGACAAACTGGATTACAACATGCTGGCTCGTCTGTTGGGAGTTCCGATACAACCTACGGTTACTCCCAAACGCAAAGGTATCCATGAACTGTTTGACCTGGTGCTGCGCATATACGAAGGCAGCGACATTTTGGACGAAGAAGGGCGATTGATATCCACCGTTGAAAACGATGAACTTATAGACAAACTGCATCACGATATTAATTTGTCGCACAAACACAACGACGATGCAAGCAACACAGATGGACAGACTAATGAATTGTACACCATTGTCCGCCATATTCACATCAATTACGGGCCGGAACTGGAAAGTGCCATAAAAGAAATAAAGGCGGCCATTGAGAAAAATGCGCAAACCCGCATAGAATACACGCCGCGGTATCAGGCACTGAAATTTCTGGAGAAAGACCGCGAAATGGAGCCGCTTTTCAAAAGTTATGACAACTATGATGAGCTGTGCGACATACGCGAAAAGGCGACCGCACGCATAGAAAAGGAACTGCATGATACGCCGGAAAATGCCATTATGGAAGCCAAATACGGTTTTATTTCCGGTGCATTGAAAGAAACATTACAGCAGGCCAAACCGAAAAAGGGAAAGACACGGACAGACAAGATTGACAACGTCGTTACCAGCCGCATTTGGGGCTACCCTATTTTCCTGCTGGCCCTGTTGCTCATGTTCGAAGCCACGTTTATGTTGGGGCAATATCCTACGGACTGGACTGAAAGTCTGATTGGTTGGATCGGCACGCAACTGGGGAATCTATTGCCCGAAGGCATGCTGAAAGACTTGCTTGTGGATGGCATTATCGGAGGTGTCGGCGGCGTACTGGTCTTTTTGCCCAACATTCTGATATTGTATTTCTGCATTGCCCTGCTCGAAGCTACCGGCTACATGGCTCGTGCGGCCTTTATCATGGATAAATTGATGCACAAAATCGGGCTGCACGGCCGTTCGTTCATTCCGCTGATTATGGGCTTCGGATGCAACGTTCCCGCCATCATGGCCACGCGTACCATTGAGAACAGAAACAACCGCATGGTAACTATCCTGATTTCGCCGCTGGTTTCATGCAGCGCACGTCTGCCTATCTATCTGTTATTGGCCGGCACGTTTTTCCCGAACCATGCCGGACTTGTACTCTTTGCCATATACATGACCGGCATACTGCTCGCCGCCTTAATGGCTGTTATTTTCAAACGTTTCCTGTTTTTTAAGGAAGAAACGCCGTTTGTCATGGAGCTACCACCCTATCGCGCTCCCGGCATGCGCTCCTTGTTGCGCTACACATGGGACAAAGGCGCGCAATATCTGAAAAAGATAGGCACAACCATTCTGCTCGGTTCCATTATTATTTGGGCATTGAGCTATTTCCCGCGCTATGAAAATCCGAATCCGACGGAGCCGCTGACCGCGGAAATGGCCGCTGAACAACAAGAAAATTCCTATCTGGGACGTATTGGAAAGGCAGTCTCTCCCGTTATGGAACCCTTGGGTTTCGAGTGGAAAACGAGCGTGGCCATTCTGTCCGGAATAGCGGCCAAAGAGGTGGTTGTCAGCACTTTGGGCGTGTTGTTCAACGAAGGAGACGACTCCGAGAGCAGCCTTGGAAAACGGCTGGCAACCGAAGTCAGAGCCGATGGCACGCCGCTGTTTTCTCCGGCAGTCGCATTAAGCCTCCTGCTGTTTGTGCTGATATATATCCCGTGCATCGGTACCATAGCCACGATAAAACACGAAACAGGCAGCTGGTGGTGGGCCGTTTTTGTCAGTGTCTATACGGTTTTGCTTGCGTGGATAGTGTCATTCGTTGTGTATCAGAGCATTGTGCACGATATATGGCAAAGTATCGCGGTGGGTCTGATTCTATTTATCGCCTTGTGGGCCACACTGGCACGCCTGCGTAAAGCCTTGCAGGCCAAAAACCGTTGCCGGAATTGTGCCGGATGTCCTAAGACTTCCTAAGACTTAATTCCATGCAGCAAACGGGGAAGGAAGGCAGTATAAAACTGTCAAAAGAAGCTAAAAAGTAGCAAGGTTTTCTAAAAAACGACCGTCAATTTTCCCTTCCGAAACAATAAACATTCGGTAATTCGTAAACGATTGATACATAGTTACTTAGCCAATGTATCATTTTGCCTTTGTCAAAGTGCCACTTCGAGCTTGTCAAAGTAGCACATCGAGGCGGTCAAAGTAGTACTTTTAGGCGGTCAAAGTAGTACTTTGACAAAACCATAGTTTCACTCTCCAAAAACAAGGGTCAAAACAAGACTTGGCGTGTCTCTAAAAAAACAATTCTTAACATTCCTGCCGGAGCAACAAACGGTCGGTAATTGATCTTTACCTCAGTCTGTCCAACGAACGCACCAAGGCCTCATCTTTCAAGATTCCCCGGATAGCCAACACGCTGAGAATGATATTAATCAACGGAAAGGAGCTTGGCATGCACAGAAAGAATTCATCTGCATGCAGTTTCTGTTTGCCTATCCAGATATAAAAAAACAGCAAGGCATAGTAGCCAATCATCAGCAAAATGTTAAAGACGTTGAACCGCGCCTGCAACACGCGTTTCCGATACAGGAAAACAGACAGGAGTGCCGTCAGCGGAATGACTGCGGTCAATATTGACAAACCCCATACCGGCATGGCCGATGAAGCATTCTCCAAAGTCGCGTTCTGCAAAAAAACGCCCCTGAAAGTCAGTTCATAAACTTCCAATGTGGCTTTGTTGTAGAAACCTGCTACCGGCGTAAAAAACATGATGGCCGACAAGATGACTACTAAAAACAGATAAAGTGTTTGGACGCGTTGAATCATATTCGATAGTTTCCGGAAAGATTATTTTCTGGTTTTTTTCCACTGTTTGTCCCGCACCTGGTAAATGCGTTCAATAATGTCCACAACTTTCAGCCCTTCCAGCAGGTTGGTTGTGATAGAACCTTTGTCTGAAAGCTTTTCAACCACGTTTTGTATGACATAATGATGGTTCTGGGCGGAACCTTTATACAAACCGTAATCGTTGGGCGGATTGGATGGCGCGAGCGTGGGCATTTCATAGTCTTTCACGTGGCAATAGGCCACTTCGTTCATATATTGTCCGGCCACTTTGATGGTACCGCGTTCGCCTATCACCGTCAGGGAACTTTCTAAGTTGGCATCCCACACGGATGTGGAATAGTTCAGGCATCCCATGCCGCCGTTTATAAAGTCGAATGTCACGACACCGCTATCTTCAAAGTCGGTCAAATGCTGATGGTTGAAATCGGCAAAATTGCCGCGAATGTTGGTGATGTCTCCGAACAGCCAATACATGATGTCAATAAAGTGCGAGAACTGCGTGAACAGCGTTCCGCCATCCAATTGCGCGTCTCCGTGCCAATTTTCTTTCTTGTAATAGCGGTCGTCGCGGTTCCAGTAGCAGTCGAGCTTTACCATGTATATGTCACCGAGAAGGCGGTTGCTCATCACTTCTTTCAGCCATACGGAAGGAGGCGAATAGCGGTTTTGCATGACACAGAACACGTGGCGCGACATTTCCAGCGACTTGAACAAGACACGTTCGGCATCGGCTTTGGTCAAAGCGGCCGGTTTTTCCAACACGACATGTTTTCTTTCTTCCAAGGCTTTGACGGCATAGTCGGCATGAAATCCGTTGGGTGTGCAGATGTTTACGACATCAATGTCCAGACCGGCATGCAGCAAATCGTCAATACTGGAGAAATAGGGCACTTCTATCTTTTCACAGCCGGTTTGTTCTTTGGGAAGGACATCGCAAACGGCCACCAGTTCCGAATCCGGATTCCGCCGGATCATTTCGGCGTGGCGTTTTCCGATATGTCCCTGCCCGATTACAGCAAATTTGATCATATCTTTTCTATTTTGGTTACGTTTCCGTTGGTTAATTCATATCTGGTTTGTGTGGCCGGACAGACGGCATATCCATCTTTGTCGAAATGCAGTTTTTCGCCGTACTCACTCACCCACCCTATCTGACGGGCCGGATTTCCGGCCATTAGCGCGTAGGGTTTCACGTCTTTGGTTACTACGGAGCCCGCACCGATCAGTGCATAACGGCCTATCTCGTGGCCGCAGACAATGGTCGCGTTGGCTCCGATGGCAGCGCCCTTGCGTATGATGGTCTGTTTGTATTCATGCTTGCGCGAAACATGGCTTCGCGGATTCAACACGTTTGTGAATACCATGGAAGGGCCCAAAAACACATCGTCCTCGCAGATAACTCCGGTGTAGACAGACACATTGTTTTGGATTTTTACGTTACGACCCAGCACCACATCCGGTGAAATCACCACATTTTGTCCGATATTGCAGTCTTCGCCGATGGTACAACCGCTCATTATATGCGAAAAATGCCATATTTTTGTTCCCGCGCCAATGCGGCAGCCTTCGTCCACGTACGAAGATTCGTGTTTGTAATAGTTCATAATGCTTTTTTTGAAAAGTCCGGTAAAGTCATCATTCACATGCCCGTGTAATTGTGTGGCGTTATGGCACGCAGTTCTTTTTTGACAGCCTCGGACACATCCAGTTTATCGATGAAATCGGCTATGGATTGTGCTGTAATAGCCTGGTTTGTACGCGTCAAGGCTTTCAAGGCCTCATAGGGCGAAGGGTATGATTCTCTGCGCAATATGGTTTGGATGCCTTCGGCCACCACCGCCCAGCAATTGTCCAAATCCTTGTAGAGCGCTTCTTCGTTGAGCAACAGTTTGCCGATGCCTTTGTGCAGGCTCTGTGTTGCAATCATCGTGTGGGCAAAAGGCATCCCGATGTTCCGCAACACGGTGCTGTCGGTCAGGTCGCGTTGCAGACGCGAATTGGGCAGCTTGGCGGCCAAGTGTTCCAACAGGGCATTGGCCACGCCCAAGTTTCCTTCCGCATTCTCAAAATCGATGGGATTGACTTTGTGGGGCATGGCCGAAGAGCCCACTTCGCCTGCCTTGATTTTTTGTTTGAAGTATTCCATGGAAACATACAGCCAAATGTCTCTGCTGAAATCGAGCAACACGGTGTTGATACGTTTCATGGCATCGAATTGTGCTGCCAGATAATCGTAATTGGAAATCTGCGTGGTCCACGGTTCGCGTTGCAGGCCGAGCCTGTCGGCCACAAACGTATTGCCGAACGCAATCCAGTCAATTTCAGGATAAGCCACGTGGTGTGCGTTGAAATTGCCGGTTGCACCGCCGAATTTGGCCGTGCACGGAACAGCCATCAAGGTGGACAACTGTTCCTCCAGTCGGTTGACGAACACCCTGATTTCCTTGCCCAGACGTGTCGGTGAGGCAGGTTGGCCGTGCGTCTTTGCCAGCATGGGGACGGACTTCCATTCGTCCGCCTTTTGTTGCAATTCCGCTATGAGCGACAATATTTCGGGCAAATACACATCCTGAATGGCTTCCTTGATGGACAGCGGGACGGCAGTGTTGTTGATATCCTGCGATGTCAGTCCGAAGTGGATAAATTCCTTGAAAGCCTGCAAGTTCAATGTATCAAACTGTTCTTTCAGAAAATATTCGACGGCTTTTACATCGTGGTTGGTTGTCTGTTCTATTTCTTTGATACGTTGTGCATCCGTTTCCGTAAAATTTTGATAGATGTCGCGCAATGCCGGGAATATTTCCGGTTTTACGCCGGCAAGTTGTGGTAGCGGCAATTCGCACAAGGCAATGAAATATTCTATCTCAACCCGCACCCGATAACGGATAAGCGCATATTCCGAAAAATAGGCGGCATATTTCTGTGTTTTAGACTGATAACGCCCGTCTACCGGCGAAATGGCTGTCAACATATTTTTGCTGTAAAGATTAGAAGAATGCCCTGATAATATCGTTCAGGTTGGCATAAATGAGTAATGCAAAAAGCAGTGCAAAGCCTATGGTCGTTGTGCGTTCCATAAATTTGTCGCTTGGTTTTTTGCCGGTAATCATTTCGTAAATCAGGAATACGACATGCCCGCCATCCAATGCCGGAATGGGCAATATGTTCATAAACGCGAGGATAATGGACAGGAACGCTGTCATTGTCCAGAAAATTTGCCAATCCCAGATTTGCGGGAACAACTTGCCGATGGTGCCGAAACCGCCCAATTGCTTGCTGCCTTCTTTGGTAAAGACCAATTTGAACTGTTTTACATAACTTGCCAATGTTTGCCAACCCATGGAAATGCCGGCCGGAATGGCTTCAAAAAATCCGTATTCCTGTTTTTGGGTTTCCAGATACAGCCAAGGCGAATTGCAGTAAACGCCCATTATGCCATCTTCGCCGATATACATTCGGGCCTGCATGGCTTCTCCGGCGCGAACAAAATCGACCGTAATGCTGTCGTTGGCATGTTTCATGAGTTCTGCCCGCGCATCCTGAAAGGCCGGCGTGGCAATGCCATTGATGGCCGTGATGCTGTCGCCCGACATGAGCAATGCTTTGGCGGCCGGCATGTCGGCAACGACTTCCTGAATTACGTAAGGGAAGCGGTATTCGAACAAATCGGTTTCGTTGCTTGCCAGAACAATCTGGCTGAAATCATCCGGCAACAGCACGTTGATGGTATCCGTTCCGCGCAACACGCCCACATCCTTGCCTCCATCTATCAATATGGCTTCCAATACATCGGCTTTTGTGTCCATAACAACGCCATCTACCTGCAAAATCCGGTCGCCGTTTTCAAAACCATACTGAAGCATTACTTCCGAGAAATTCAGACCATACACGGCATTCTGCAACGGCAAATATTCTTTTCCCCATGTGTACAGAACACAAGCATATACGAGCAGGGCCGCAATGAAATTGACCAACACGCCGCCTACGATAATGGGCAGTCGCTTCCATGTGGGTTGTGCGCGATACTCCCACGGCTTGGGTTCATGCTGCAAGGCATCGGCACCGGTCGTTTCGTCCACCATGCCGGCAATACGACAATATCCGCCGAGGGGCAACCAGCCTATCCCCCACTCTGTGTTTTCGGGATATTTGCGCCAGTCGTTATCCGGCAATGCGGCTATTTCTTCTTCGGTCATCGGGACAAACTCCGGTCGTCCTTTTTCGTCCAGAACAGGCTCATTGACTGCGTTCAATCGTGGTTTTACGAGTTCGGGAACATTACGGGAAAACCAGCGAACCTGCCATTTTCCCTTGATTTTTTTCATGCGTACAATGGAGTATTTCGGGTTGAAGAACATGTAGAACTTCTCTACACGCACTTTAAACAGCCGTGCGAATAGGAAATGCCCCAACTCATGAATGACAATTAAAAATGAGAGACTTATAATAAGTTGTAAAGCTCTTACCAAAAATGTTTCCATAATGTTGAATATCAATTTCTTTTAAAATTACAGCATCACAAACGCCGTTAAATCAGCGAAGAAGCCAACATGCGTGCTTCGCGGTCGGTCTGCACATATTCTTCGTATGTCGGATTTTGTATAAACGCGGATTTGCTCATCACTTTTTCGATAATGTCGCTCATTTGTAAAAATCCGACTTTGCCTCGCAAAAATCCTTCCACCACTACTTCATTGGCAGCATTTAGTATGCACGGCATATTTCCGCCCTGTCTGATAGCCTGATAGGCAAAAGCCAGATTGCGGAATTTGCCCAAGTCCGGTTTCTCAAAAGTCAGTTGCCCGCCTTGCGTATAATCCCAACGCGGCAAGTTTGTAACCATGCGGTCCGGGTAGGTCAAAGCGTACAATATGGGCATGCGCATGTCGGGTACGCCGAGTTGTGCTTTTATGCAGCCGTCGGCAAACTGCACCATGCTGTGCACAATGCTCTGCGGATGAACAACCACTTCGATATGTTCCGGTTCTATGCCAAAGAGCCATTTGGCCTCAATGACTTCGAATCCTTTGTTCATCATGCTGGCCGAGTCGATGGTTATTTTTGCGCCCATGTCCCAATTTGGATGTTTCAAGGCCTGCTTTGCGCTGACAAGCCTTAATTCATCAAGCGATTTGTTTCTGAACGGGCCACCGGACGCTGTTAATAACAATTTTTCTATCGGATTGTCTCCTTCTCCCGACAAGCATTGAAAAATGGCAGAATGCTCAGAATCAACCGGTAATATTTGCGAATGGCATTTCTGTGATAGCTTGCATATCAATTCGCCGGCAACAACCAGCGTTTCCTTATTTGCCAAAGCTATTTGTTTGCCTGCTTGGATAGCTTCGATGGTGGGCTTCAAACCGGCATAACCGACCATGGAGGCCAGCACGACATCGATGGGTTTCAGGGTGACTATTTGTGCTATCGCATCGGCACCGGCATACACCTTGACCGGCATGTCGGCCAGATTCGCCTTTAATTTTGCATAATGTTGGTCGTTTGCTATACACACGATTTCCGGCCGGAATTTCCGCGCCTGCTCCGTCAACAAATCCACATTGTTGTTGGCAGTAAGGGCATACACCTCAAACTTGTCCGGAAACTGTGATATGATGTCCAGAGTTTGTGTGCCGATAGAGCCGGTTGAACCTAATATAGCTATTCTTTTCATAATGCAATTACATCCGCCGGATTAACGGGCGACCCTTTTTGCCAGAGTTCAAAATATAACTGGTTGCCGGCTTCATTGGCTGCCGTGTTGCCGACTATGGCAATGGTTTCTCCTGCCCGAACCCTGTCGCCTGTTTTCTTCAGCAAACGCGCATTGTTTTTGTAAATGGACAGGTATTCATTTTCATGCTGTACCATAATCACCCACTGATAGTCCATGGTCAATGTAGCATATATCACCGTGCCATCCAGCACGCTCATGACATGTTCGTTGGGCGTTGCCGCAGTGATGGATATGCCGAATCGGCGGTCGGCGATGGAAAATGTTGAGGACAGAATGCCTTGCGTGGGCCGGAAAAATACAGACATCTGCACATCCGGTTTTTCTTTCAGAATGGACAGGTTGTATTTTTCTTCCGCTTCGAAATTTTCGCAGAACTCTTGTTCCAGCTTGGATTTTTCCAGTTGTATGTGTTCACGTTGCATCAGGGCGATGGAATCGAGCGGTATAACCGAATCCGTTTTCAATTCTCCCGAAACTATGCTTTGAAGCACCGAAAGGTATTCGTGATGTATCTCTAATTGCCGGGCAATGGAATCTACCCGTATGGTTTCATCGATCAGTTCTGCCCGAATGGACGACGATGCGCCGTACCCGGGAAGATAATGTTTTAGCGGGGTATACAGAATCAGCAGCGCCAGTATCCAGAAAGTAATAAAAATAAGCAGGCACATCCACACGAAGACGGAAATACGCGACAGGCGTGCGTGCCATGCTTCTTCAAGCGTGTTCTCATTCAGAACGGAAACCCTGTATTTGAACCGGAGTTTGTTCCAGATTTTGTTCCAGTCTTTTCTGTGATTAGCCATACCCATATTATTTTATATTTTCTCTGACTCCCTTGATAAACAAGTGCATGCGTTCCGTATCATGAGCATTGATAATGTCCAGCAGTTCAGCTAATTTCGTACGGATATTTTCCACCTGTTGTGTTGTGTAGGGATTGAACAGGATTTCAGACAGCAGGAAATCATCTTCCGAAAGCAATCCCTTGGCTATGTCCATGTGGCGTTTGAACGTGGTTCCCGGAGCTTCTATCGGTTTCATTACCGACGCGAAGGCCAGTGTGGAGGCAAACGGGATGGACAAGGAGTAAGCGATTGTTTCATCGTGTTCCTGAAAGGAATATTCGAACAGATGCAGGTGCAGGGAAGCGTACAGATCCTTAAAAAACGCCTTGCCCATGTGGTCGGATTCTGAAATGATTATGGCATTTTGTGTGCTCAGATTGTCCAATGTGGCAAATGTAGGTCCGAACATGGGATGTGTAGACACAAACGGCCTGCTGCAATGTTGGTAATATTCCGGCAAGCCGGTTTTGACCGAAGCTATGTCTGCCAAGATGCATTTTTCCGGCAGATAAGGCATGACTTCATCGAATGCTGCCCGTGTGTGTTTCAGCGTTACGGCGTTAATCAGCATATCGGGCTCGAATTCGGCAATTTCTTCGTAACGTGTCATGCGCAGCGTATTGAACACGAAACGCAAGCGCTTTGGATCTTTGTCGAATAAAGCAACCTCATGCTGCAGGCACATGACATCCGTCAGAAATGTGCCCATTTTTCCGGCACCTAAAATCAGTATTTTCATTTATCTGCGTCTTTTCTTTGCTTGTTCGCGTGCATACGCCTGCTGTTCCCGCTGCATTTTTTCCAATCTGGCCACGAAACCCGATTTTTTGGGATTGCGTTCATTTTTGGCACGCTTGGCATGCAGCTTGGCCAACAGTTTCTTTTCGTCAATGGTCCAGCGGAACAGGTAAGTTTGCAAGATGGTTATCAGCAGAGATACGAAATAGTAGTAGCTCAAGCCGGCTGCATAGTTGTTGAAAATGAACAAGAACATAATCGGCATCAGGTACATCATCCATTTCATCATCTGCATCTGTTCGTTTGCTCCGGGCTGCGAAGCCATGTTTATTTTTGAATAGATGATATTTGTTATGGTCATGAGCAGGCAAAACAGGCTTATGTGATTGCCGAAATACGGTGTGATAATCGGAATGTACGCATCCCAGCTGATAATCGCATCGTATGTGGACAAGTCGTTGGCCCACAGAAAACTCTGCTGGCGCAATTCGATGGATGTCGGGAAAAACCAGAACATGGCCATCAGAATCGGGAACTGGAACAGCAGTGGCAAGCAGCCGCTCATCGGACTTACGCCCACTTTCCGATACAATGTCATCGTGGCTTGCTGGCGTTCCTGCATTTTCTCGGCCGGAATACGCGCATTGATTTCATCTATTTCCGGTTTCAGCACGCGCATTTTCGCAGAAGAAATGTACGACTTGTATGTAAACGGGAAAATGACAATCTTAATGACAACGGTCATCAGCAGAATAATGATGCCGAAATTCGAGAACCAGCGACTGAACAGGTTGAACATGGGAATAACGCCGATACGGTTTATCCACGCCACGATTTTCCAGCCCAACGGTATCAGTTCATTCAACCGCAAACGTTCATCCTTGTCTACTTTCTTGTCGTACGACAGCAGGGTTTTGTAATGGTTGGGGCCTAAATAAAAGCGGAATCCGGTCGGTTGGTTTCCGGTCGGGTCGTATTCCACGCTCATGGACGATTTGTAACTTTTGATGTAACCGGATTTTTCGGTCATCATCGTGCTTTCTACCACCGTGGAACTGAACGCGTCGTCGGCTATAATCACCGAACTGAAAAACTGATCTTTGAAGGCAATCCATTTCAGCCGGCTGGGAATATTCCTTTTTTCATTTTTGGATTCGCTCAGGTTTTCGATTTCATCGTCCATGAATTTGTACTGCAAAGTTGCGTAGCGTTCTTCAAATTTGCGTCCTTTTTCCTGCTGGCGCACTTTGGCGTTCCATTGCATTTCCAAAAAGTTTGTACCCAAGGGCAACACTTGTTCCATTGCGTGCGAATGCACGTCCATTTTGAGCATGTAGTCGTTTGCGGGCAAAGTGTACACGAAGTCCATGTATGCTTCGCCGCTTGTTTGCAGTCGCATTGTTATCTGCCGGTTGCCTTCATTGTCGCAGACAACCTGTTCGTTGGTTGGCACAAAATACATGTCGGCTGTGTTCAGCACGCGGTTGTTGTTTGTGACAAGCGTAAATCCGAACTGGCTTTCGTCGGCATCGAACAGGAACAGCGGCAAGGAATCGTGTGTGCGGTAATTTTTCAATTCTGCCGAATAGATTCGTCCGCCCTTGCTGCTGATGTTGATGCGCAGCAATTCGTTTTCCAATATATATAATGTATCCTTGCCCATGACCGTGCCGGCAAATGTACCGTACACATCCTGAAGTTGCTGCATGACGGTTGCGGAATCGGCAATGGTTTCTGTTTGTTGTTGTTGTTCTGCCAGCATTTTGGCCGTTCGTATGGCTTCCTGTTTTTCCAATTCTGCCTGACGAACCCACGCTATTGAATCGTTGTAGCGCCGTTGTCTTTCCAATTGTTCCTCTGTCGGACGGTTCATGATGCTGAATCCGACAATAATCAACACAATGAGAACTAATCCTATAACTGTATTTTTATCCATTCTGATATGTGGCTTGGAGTGTTGCTTTAGTTGTTTGGTTGTTGCGCTGTTTTGTTACGGTTGTCTATGGCTGCTTTTACAAAATTGATAAAAAGCGGATGCGGTTTCAAGACGGTGCTGCTGTATTCCGGGTGGAACTGCACGCCAATATACCACGGATGTGCCGGATATTCAACTATTTCCACCAAATCGGACTCACGGTTTATGCCGCTGCATATCATGCCGGCTTTTTCAAAATCGGCTTTGTAGCGCGTGTTAAATTCAAAACGGTGGCGATGGCGCTCGCGGATGTTTTTGCAGCCGTATATTTCGTATGCTTTCGTGTCGGGTTTCAATTCGCATTGGTATGCACCAAGACGCATGCTTCCGCCCATGTTCAACACGGTTTTCTGGTCTTCCATCATGTCCACGACATTGTGTGGCGTATTCGGGTCAAGCTCTGTGCTGTTGGCATCGGCGTAGCCCAATACGTTCCGCGCAAATTCAATGACCATTGCCTGCATGCCCATGCATATTCCCAGACACGGAATCTTGTTTTCCCGTGCATAGCGCAGGGCTTCGAACTTGCCTTCTATGCCGCGTTGTCCGAAACCGGGAGCTATCAATATGCCATCCGTCCCTGCTAATTGTGAGGCTACATTCTCCGCCGTCAGTTTGTCTGACAAAACGGTTTTCAGCTTCAGCTTCCGGTTATCGTATGCCGCTGCATGCGAAAGCGATTCCATAATGGACTTGTAGGCATCTTGCAGTTGCACGTATTTGCCGACAAGGGCAATATTGACTTCTTCGACGGCACCTTCCAATTTGGCCAGAAAGGCATTCCAGTCGTGCATGTCGGCTTCCGGAACGCGGGTCATGTCGTACCCCATTTTTGTGAGCACCACTTCATCCAGCTTCTCTGCCTGCATGTTGAGGGGCACACGGTATATGGTCGGCGCATCCAGTGATTGCAACACGGCATTCGGATCTACGTTGCAGAACAGCCCTACCTTTTTGCGCATGTCCACGGAAATGGGATGTTCCGTACGAAGTACCAGAATATCGGGCTGTACGCCTTCTTCTTGCAGGGCTTTTACCGAATGTTGTGTCGGCTTGGTTTTCAATTCCTTGGCTGCAGCCAGATACGGCACGTATGTCAAATGAATGCACACGCAGTTTTTGCCCAATTCCCAACGCAGCTGGCGCACGCTTTCTATGTACGGCAACGATTCTATGTCGCCGACAGTGCCGCCTATCTCCGTGATGACAAAGTCGAAATCGCCTTTTGAGCCGAGCAACTTGATATTGCGCTTTATCTCGTCCGTGATATGCGGAATTATCTGCACCGTTTTTCCCAAATAGTCGCCGCGACGTTCCTTGTTGATGACGTTCTGGTATATGCGTCCGGTTGTAATGTTGTTGGAACGGTGTGTTTCCACGTTCAGAAAGCGTTCGTAATGTCCCAGATCCAGGTCCGCCTCATGGCCATCAACCGTTACGTAGCATTCTCCATGTTCGTACGGATTCAGTGTGCCCGGATCGATGTTGATATAAGGATCTAATTTCTGATTGGTAACTCTGAAGCCACGCGCCTGCAATAACTTACCCAGCGATGCCGCAATAATTCCCTTGCCCAAGGATGAAGCAACCCCGCCTGTCACAAAAATGTACTTCGTCTTATCCATAATGCGTTCTTATGAGCCTTTTCAAGAATAAAAAGCCACTCAAAATAAGGCCGCAAAGTTACGCGAAATTTTTCAATATGGCAA